>JBPBQU010000027.1:0-7902 GCA_050955085.1 Janthinobacterium lividum
CCAGGCGCAACCCCGCACGGTGGCCCGCAGCGGCACCCGGTCCGCCCCGTGGGGTCCACTGGCCGTGGTGTTGGTTTTGCTGACCGCGAGCCTCACCGGAGCCGGTGCGGCAGCCGCCTCGGTGACGCCGCCCACGATGACGGCGGCGGCATCGAACGCAGCGCTGGCGCCGCCGGCGGTGATAGCCCGCTACGACGGCGTCAACGAATACGACCAGGACCTCTGCCGCTCCTGCTACAACAGCGCCGACACCCAGATCGCCGTCGGGGACCATCAGGTCGTGCAGCAGGTCGGATCCGAACTGTTCGTCTACACCAAGCCCAGCAACACCGAACTCGCCGCCGGAGTGAAACCCCGACTCCTCTCGATGCGCACCCAGGCTCAACTGCTCGACCTCGACCGCCTCAACGAACACGCCCTCAACGGCCGCCTGCTCTACGACCCCGACTCCCGCCGCTACGTCATCTCCGACATGAGCGAAGACCACATCGCCGTCGCCGTCTTCGCCACCGACGACGCCACCGGGGCCTGGTACCTCTGGCGACAATCGATCCCGCACAACAGCATCGACGAACCCAAGCTCACCATCACCACCGACAAGATCCTCTTCGGCAGCTACGGCAAGTGGTGGGTCCTGCAGAAGAGCGACGTCCTCGCCGCCACCACCTCCCCCATGACCCCCCGCTTCTCGATCATCAGCACCGACATCGACACCTACGGCACCGACACCTGGTCCGCCACCAGCACCGGCACCGCCGACGCCTACCTCGAACGAGCCCTGCAGAAGTCCGTACGCGGTTACGGCATGGACGGCATCGCCGTCCTCACCGTCACCGGCACCCCCGCCGCCGGTGACCTCCGCGTCACCCACAACGACCTGACCCTCACCGACACCGAAACCCAGAACCCACCCACCTCCGCGCCGCAACCCCACGCCCACCTCGACCAGGAATTGGGCCCCATCAAGGCTGAGGTCTACAGCGCGGCCTGGGCGGATGACCGGCTCTGGATCGCTGCGGTCGACTCCTGCACCACCCCCGGCGCATCCCCCACCCCCAGTTCCGCCACCACGGCCAGTTCCACCACCACCAGGTCGGCGGTGACGTGCATCCGGGTCGTCGAAATCGACACCAGCCGCCCCGACGCCCCGTCCTGCTGCGCGACCTCGACCTCGGCATCAGCGCCACCTACCTACTGCTCCCCGCCCTGGACCTCGACCCCACCGGCACCGTCAGCGTCGTCGCCACCGCCACCTCCCCCACCCACTACCCCAGTGTCGTCACCGCCCAGCTCGACACCCGCGGTCACGCCTCAGCGTGGGTGACGGTGAAAGAAGGCCAACACCCCCGCGACAACGACCCCATCCCCGACACCGGTTAGTCCTGGTGGGGCGACTACGCCGGCATCAGCGCCGACCCCGACACCGCCCACCAGTTCTGGCTGGGCAGTCAGGTCGCCGACGACGCGGGGCATTGGGTCACCGCCTTCGGGGTCGTCGACGTCACCCCCTCCCACCTCCTCACCCGCCGCACCCGAGCGGTTCGGAGGTGACCGCCACGACGTGCCTCACGACGGTGCCCACGTCGCTCCGTTGCGGAGATCGTTTCGAACGTCACGTCTCGATCTCCTGGGCACGCAGGGTCCACGACCTCGGGCGCCGGCTGGACGAACAGGTGTTCACGGCCGGTCTCATTCACCTCCGGGTTCTGATTCCTCCGATTGACCTAGGTTGTCGGTCATGACCACTGCCTTGTCCCAGTACACCCTCAACGACGGTGCGGTCCTTCCTGCTGTCGGTTTCGGTACCTATCCCTTGCGTGGTGAGGACGGCACCGCCGCGATCGTCAGCGCCCTTCAGGCCGGTTACCGGTTGCTCGACTCGGCGGTGAATTACGAGAACGAGAGTGAGGTCGGTGCGGCCCTCCGCCGCTCGGGTATCCCGCGGGAGGAGGTAATCGTCACGACCAAGCTGCCCGGTCGCGACCACGCCTACGACGATGCGATCGCCTCCGTTCGTGGTTCGCTGCAACGGCTGGGGCTCGAGCAGATCGACCTGCAGTTGATCCACTGGCCGAACCCCTCGGTCGGACGCTACGGGGAGGCGTGGCGCGCACTGGTCGACCTGCAGCGCGACGGCCTGATCCGTTCGATCGGCGTCTCCAACTTCACCCGGGAACATCTGCAGCGGATCACCGAGGAGACCGGTGTCGTGCCCGCGGTCAACCAGATCGAGCTGCACCCGGGGTTTCCGCAGTCGCCGCTGCGTGCCGTGCACGAGCGGCTGGGGATCCGCACCGAGTCCTGGAGTCCGCTGGGTGACGGGTCGGCGTTGTTCGCGCAACCAGCGGTGGCCGAGGCGGCGCGACGCCACGACGTCACACCCGGCCAGGTCGTCCTGCGCTGGCACGTTCAGCTGGGTGCCCTGCCGCTGCCCAAATCGGCCACCCCGCAACGGCAACGGCAGAACCTCGACCTGGCCGGTTTCGCCCTGTCGCAGGACGAGGTTGCCGCGATCACCGCGCTGGGCTCACCGGACGGGCGGTTGTTCGGCGCCGACCCGGACACGCACGAGGAGATGTAAACCACGAGGAGATGTAAACAGGGTCGAACCCGTCATCGTGCGTCACGGATGACTGCGGCGGACCGCCCTGCCGCCATCCCCGTCAGTTGGTGAAGCTGGAGATGTCACCCACGTAGCGGGTGTGGTCCGCGGGGACCGGCTCGACCGCAGCGAGGGCGACCTCGGCAGCGAACTCGGGGACGTCGTAGAGGCGACCGGCGGCCTCCTTGCGGGCCGCGAGCACCCCGGGGTTGGAGCGTTCGAGCAGGGTGGCGGTAATGGTTCCCTCGATCATGTCGCCGGACACCACGACGAAACCGATGCCCGCGGCGTCGAGCTCGGGGATCAGGGCGCGCAGCGCGTCCTCACCCGCGCGCTTGCTGCGCGCGACGACCTCGTACTGCGGCATGGTCCTGGCGGTGGCGATGAAGTGCGCCTGGTGGCTGGTGACGAACACGACGCGGGAACCGGCGGCCATCAGGGGGAGGGCGGTGCGCAGGACCCGCACCTGGGCATCGCGGTTGAGCTGCATCGCGTAGTCCGCGGCCGCGCCCTGCTCCATGCCGCCGGAGGCATTGAGCACAAGCAGGTCCAGGCCGCCGAGCTGCTCGCGGATCAGCGCGAACATGCTCGCCACCGACGCGTCGTCGGTGAGGTCGGCGGCGACGGCGACGGCCTGCCCACCCTGTTCCGCCAGCTGAGCCACGAGCTTGTCGGCCCGGGCCGCCTTCGAACGGTAGTTGATCACGACCTGCGCACCCGCGGCGGCGAGGAACGTGGCGGTCTGCGCACCGATGCCTCTCGAGGACCCGGTGATCAGGGCGCGGGTGCCGGAGAGCGAACCAGGGGTGAGTGGGGAGAGCACGCAGGGATCGTATCCGCGACCTGGGGCAAGGCCATGCGACACACCCCGCCGAGGCGCCCACGGTGTCCCTGTCAGGCTTCGCCCATGGACCTGTTCCCCGTGGCGGCATTCCCCGTGGCGGCATTCCCCGTGGCGACATTCACCGTGTCGACATTCCCCGTGTCGACACCCGCCGCCGAGTTCACCCGCCGCCTCCTGCCTCGCCGCAGCGGTTCCGTGCCCGTCGGCGGCCCGCTCGGGCGGGAGGGAAGCTCGTGAGGTGGGCCGTCCTGCTGCGGGGGGTGAACGTCAACGGGGTGAACATCACGGCGGCCCCGTTGTCCGCGGCACTGCAGGGCGCGGGTTTCACCGGGGTCCGCAGCGTCCTGGCCAGCGGGAACGTGACCCTGCAGGCACCCGACGCGGAGGGCCGGGCGGCCGTCAAGGCCGGGGTCGAGGCAGCGTTGCGTACCGCCTTCTCCTACGACGCCTGGGTCGTCGTCCTCACCCCGCAACGGCTCGCGGCCATCTCGGCGGGGTACCCGTTCCCGCGCGAGGACGACGTGTTCCATCCCTACTGCGTGTTCGCCTCCGACGGGGCCAGGCTCGCGGAACTGGCGGATCTCGCCGCCGGGAGCGACCCGGGAGGATCCCAGGACCTGCTGGACCTGCGGGAGGACGTCCTGTACTGGCGCGTGCCGAAAGGTTCCAGCACCGAGACCCCGTTCGCGAAGGTGCTGGCGGCGAAGAGATGGAAACCGTTCGTCACGACGCGCAACCTGCGCACGGTGGAGAAGCTCGTGGCCGTCTGCGGGTAACCCCGGCCACGATCTCTCCTGACGAACCGCGCCCCGAGCGCACGGACACCTCAGTCCCCGTGGCGGCCCACCGCGCGGATCGCCGCACCGATCGTTTCCCGGACCCCCTCGACGACGATGTGGCGCGCCGCCGGGTCCCGCAGCTGGGACTTCGCGGTGTTCACCATCTGCTCCAGGCTCACATGGGGCGGGATCATCGCCACGTCGGGGTCGACCACCGCGTCGAGGACGGTGGGGCGTCGGGCCGCGAACGCCTCGTCGAGGGCCGCCTCCAGCTGCTCCGGAGCGTCCAGCCGCCGGCCGCCGAGCCCGAGCAGTTCCGCGTAACTGCCGTAGGGCACGTCGGGGACGTCCATCGCGGCGGCGAAGGGCACCTCGGCCTGCATGGCCCGGGCCTCCCACGCGACGAAGGACAGTTGACGGTTGTTGAACACCACGACCACGAAACGCGGGTCACTCCACGTCCGCCACCGCTGTGCCACCGTGATGAGTTCGTTGATCCCGTTCATCTGCATCGCCCCGTCGCCGATCAGCGCCAGCACCGGCCGGTCGGGGTGCGCCTGCTTCGCGGCCAACGCATAGGGCAGACCACCACCCATGGACAACAGGGTTCCGGACAGGGACGCGAGCATCCCGGGCCGGACGTCGAGGTCGCGGGCGTACCAACTGGTCGCGGTGCCGCAGTCGACGGCCACCGAGTGGTCGTCGGCGAGGCGGGAGGACAACCCCCGTACAAGGAGTTCCGGGTTCAACGGCTCCGCCTTCGAGTTGGCCCGTTCCGCACCCCATTCCCGCCAGGCGGTGTTCCAGCGGGCGATGTCGGCGCGCCAGGTGGGATCGGGTTGCGCACCCTCGAGCAGCGGGAGCAACGCCTGGAGGGTGAGTTTCGCATCACCCACGAGATTCACCTCGGTGGGATAACGCAACCCGCAGCGGCTGCCGTCGACGTCGATCTGCACGGCCCGCGCCTGCCCGGGGGCGGGGTAGTACTCGCTGTAGGGCATCGTCGTACCGATGAGCAGCAGGGTGTCGCACTGGCGCATCAGGTCGTAACTGGGCCGGGTTCCCAGCAGGCCTATCGCACCCGTGACCCAGTCGAGCCGGTCGTCGAGGACGGTTTTGCCCAGCAAGGCCTTGGCGACACCGGCGCCGAGAACCTCGGCGATCGCGGTGAGTTCCGCGCTCGCCCCCAACGCCCCGGCTCCCGCCAGGATCGCGACCTTCTTGCCCGAGCGCAGGACGTCGGCGGCCGCGCGCAACGCCTCCACGCGGGGGATCCCGGGCAGCGATCCCGGCACGGCACTGGTGTGACTGAAACCGTGGGCGTCGGGGGTTTCCAGGACGGCGTCCGCGTCCTGGAGGTCACTGGGCAGGATGACAGCCGTGACGGTTCGCCGTTCCAGCGCGGTGCGGGCGGCGCGGTCGATGGCGTGCTGGATCTGCGACGGGCTGGTCACCTGGAACACGAACTCGCCGGCGACATCACCGTAGAGGCGCACCAGGTCGAGTTCCTGGTAATAGCTCGTTCCGAGTGCGTTCGAGGCGGTCTGGCCGAGCAGGGCCACGACGGGGATGTGGTCGAGTTTCGCGTCATAGAGGCCGTTGAGTGCGTGCACCGCACCGGGACCGGAGGTCACCACACAGACCCCCAGTGGGGAACCCCCGAACTTCACATCGGCGGTGGCCGCGAAACCGGCTGTCTCCTCGTGGCGCACCTGGATGAACTCGGCGTCACCGGCCTCGGTGGCCCGGCCGAGGGCGGAGATGACGCCACCGATTCCGTCACCCGGGTAACCGTAGAAGCGGCGCGCGCCCCACAACCCCAGACGAGCAACGACGTGGTCACCGACGGTGGGAGAACTCATCCCCACACTGTCGGTGCCACGTCGTCCTGGCGCATCCGGAGCGCCGCGAGGAGCCTCGAGAATCGAGGACCCGGAGATGCTGTCAGTCGGTGGGCATCCGGGTGTGCTTCTGCCCGCCCAGCGGCTCGTTCACGTTGGTCACCAACGGGGTCGGGGTCGGGGTGACCGCGGGCTTCGGGGTGCCCCCGGGCGCCTTGTCGACAACGGGCGCCTTGTCGACAACGGGCGCCTTGTCGACAACGGGCGCCTTGTCGACAACGGGTGCCGTGTCGATGATGGGCGCCGAGTCGATGATGGGCAGCGGCGTGACGACGGGCGTCGGGGGAACCACGGGCTTCTCCGACGACGTGTCGGAGGATCCGCTCACCTTGTCCCGGACGGTTCCCGCGAGGGAGCTGGCGGTCGTGCTGACCTTCTCCTGCGCCGCGGTGCCCGCCTGCTTCGCGACCGCACCCGCACGGTCCTCGAGGTCGTTGACGGTCTTCTGGACCTTGGGGTTGCCCCACAGTCGTCCGACACCGGCGCTGATCTGGTTGTAACGTTCACGCCCCGCACGGGCGCCCAGCACGTAACCGGCTGCGCCGGCCACGAGGACGAGTGCCTTGGTCTTCATCGCCTACCTCCTTGGTTGTGATCAATTTCGCACCCATCGTGGCATGCGCACCCCGGCACATGCGTCAGGAACGGCGCAGCGCCTGGACGAGACGCGCGATGTCCGCGGAACCGGTGTCCAGGTGTCCGCTCACCCGCAGGGCGGGGACGCGCATCTCAGCCGGGGCCCGCTCGACCCCGAGGTGGGTGGTGAGGATGTCGTCCTCGGCGAGCAGGCGGCCCCGGACCGCAGCGATGTCCGCCCCGGCGTCGGAACGCAGGGTCACGATCGCGCTGGGCTCGTCGAGGTCCTCCACCACGCTCCACGATCCGGCCAGTTCCTGGGCGAGCTGGTGGCGGGTCGCGACTCCGACGGTGGCCAGCCCTGCGTGGACGTCGCCGGCGCCGAGATCCAGGTGCTCCGCCAGGGCGGTCGCCAGTCCGACCCGGCCCGCGACGTGGGACTCCGCCTGTTCCAGGCCGCTCATCCGTTCGGCGAGCGATCCGCGGACGGCGAGGAAACCCACCCCGCGCGGACCTGCGAGCCACTTGCGTGACGTGGCGTAGACGACGTCGGCGTGGGCGGCTTGGGTGGTGTCGAGGTGGCCGAAGGCCTGTGCGGCGTCGATCACCAGCGGGACGCCTGCGGCCGAGCAGACGGCCGCGATGTCGGCGACCGGCTGGACCGTGCCCCGGTGGCTGCCCAGCCAGGTCACGTGGACGAGGTCGGGACGCTCCCGGGCCACGAGCTGCTCCACGGCGCCCGGATCGATGCGGTGCGCACCGTCGATGACCGCGGTGGCGATCCCCAGCTGCCGCAACACCGCCATATTGGGGCCGTACTCCCCCCGGGGGTGCGCGACCAGGACCGGCAGATCGTGCGGCCAGTGCAACAGCAGCTGGCGCAAGGCGTCCTCGGCGCTGTGCACGAACGCGACGCTGCCCTCGCTCCAACCCAGCAGGTGACGGATGTGTTCGCGCGCCGCGTCGAGCTGGGCGCAGGCGTCCGCTGCCGCGACGTACCCGCCGCACTCCGCCTCGGCACGGGCGTGCGCGCAGGGCCACGGCACAGTCGCCGTGTAGGGCTCTGACCTGCGGTTTCACCGGTTTAACCGGCGTGGCGGGTGGGACGGGTGTGATCGCTGAGGCTTGGATGGAGGTTCTCACGCCAAGCCAGCCAGCCGAGGACCCTCCCCCAGCGCCAGGGCGCTGGGAGGTGCCCCC
>JBPBQU010000028.1:0-7609 GCA_050955085.1 Janthinobacterium lividum
GTGGCGGTCGTCGCAGCGGTGCGTGCCCAGGCGGTGGACGCGGTCATCGACCTCGTGCGCGGCGATGGCCGGGCGATGGTGGTCCACGTCGACGGGGTGTCCACCCCCGACGGTGGCGCGGGCCTGGTGCTGCGTGATGTGACCGACGAACGGGCGGCGATGCGCCGTACCGAGACCCTCCTCGCGCAGCGCGACGCGGTGATCACCGCGAGCCCCGACACGATCTATCGCCTGGACCTGCTCGACGGGGTCGTGGAGTGGACCAACACCGGCGGCGCACCGGTGCTGGGCCTGCCCTCGGCCGACGACCGGATCGGACGGGAGGCGATCCACCCCGACGACGTCACCGGCGTCGAACGCGCCCAGGAGACGCTGCGCACCGCGTCGGCGGGGGAGATCGTGGAGTGCACCTACCGGGTCATCGACGGCGGGTTCGACGCCCGCTGGATTCACACCCGCAGCACCGTCAGCGACCGCTCCAGCACGGGTCGCCCGCTGGGGGCGGTGGGCATCGCCCAGGACCTCACCGAGACGATCACGACGATGGACGCCCTTGCCGGCTCCGAGCGTCGCTTCCACGAGATCTTCGCCCGTGGTCCGGTGGGGATGGTCCTCTACGGGCTCGAAGGATTCATCACCGAGGTGAACGACGCCCTGTGCTCCTTCCTCGAGCGTGACGCCGCGCAGCTGGTCGGCACCGCGGCTGCCGATCTCCTCGACCCCAGCCCGGTGCGCACGCGGGAGAGTGCCCGCTCCCGCGACGAGCAGTTGCGCGCCCGCGCCCAGATCGAGGCGCTGCTCGCGGGTCACGAGGAGGTCGCGGTCCGCGAGAAGACCTTCACCTTGCCCGGGGGTCGCCAGGTCTGGGGTCAGCTCTCGATCTCGATGACCACCGGGAGCACGGGGGAACCGGCCTTCCTGGTGTTCGTCGAGGACGTCACCGCGCGCAAACGAGAGGCCTTCGAACTCGAACGCGCCGCACTGCACGACCAGCTGACCGGACTGCCCAACCGCGCCAGCGCCGAGGAGGCGCTGCGTGCTGCGCTCAACCGCACGCAACGCCGCGGCGGCGGGTGCGCGGTCCTCTTCGTCGACCTCGACCACTTCAAGGACGTCAACGACTGCCTCGGTCACGCGGCGGGTGACGACCTGTTGCGCGACGTCGCCGGTCGCCTCCGGGGCCTGCTGCGTCCCGGGGACCTCGCGGCCCGCATCGGCGGCGACGAGTTCGTCCTCGTCTGCGAGGACGTCGCGGACGCCCGGGCGCTGACCGCCATTGCCAGTCGGGTGTGCGAGCGCATCCACATCCCCGTCGATCTCGGGTCCCGTGGGGTCGTGGTGACCGCCAGCGTGGGGGCCGTCCGCAGCAACGGCGAGCTCACCCCCGACGAGTTGCTGCGCGAGGCGGACCGGGCGATGTATCGGGCGAAGGCCGCGGGCCGGGCCCGGTGGCGGGCCGCGTGAACGACTCGGTGGCGGGCCGCGTGAACGACTTGGTGGCGGGCCGCCTGAACAACGCAGTGACGCACGTCACGGGTGCCTGGACTCGATGAGGGGTGACAGGGGCAGCCTTTCGGCCCGGCGGTGGTTAGAGTCGGCAGGACCGCCACCCACCAGGTGTCAAGACAGTGTCGTCTGCGGTTCGACGACCGACGAGATGGCCCCCGCCCCGGGTGAGGGTGACCGTCCGAGACCTGGAGGTACCCGATGAAGCACACGACCGAGACCGTGACCGACGTCGTCATCGACGTCCGCGAGCCGCAGCAGCTGACCACGGTGGCGAATCCGCGCCGCGTCCGGCTCTGAAGCCCGCCACCCCCTGACGTGCGCCACGCTGACGTGCGCCACCCTGACGTGCGCCACGCTGACGCCCGTCACCCTGACGCCCGTCACCCCTGACGTCCCGCACGACGGCCGGTCCCGCTTTCTGCGGACCGGCCGTCGTCGTCCCCGGTGCTCGATCCGCGGGTCGCGGTCAGGGGTGTGTGAGGATTCCGGCCCGGTACCAGTGGTGCAACAGCTCGTAGCCGTCGTCCCCGCTGACCCACGGCACCGGGGAGTCCGGCGGTGCTGACGCCGGGGACAGTGAGAGCCCGCCGGCGAGCACTTGCTCGGCCGGGGTCAGGCGACGGATCCCGACACCCGCCACCCGCTCCGGAGCGGCGGCCAGGAATTCCGCGTACAGCGTGGGGTCGTGCTGGCCGTCGTCGCCGACGAGCAACCAGGTCACCTGCGGCAGTTCGCGCGCCAACCGGGCCAACGACCCGCGCTTGTGGGCGCTCCCGTCACGGAACCACCCCGTGTTGGTGGGACCCCAGTCGGTGAGCAGCAACGGACCTTCGGGATAGCCCGAGCGGAGCAGGAAGCGCGCCAGCGTCGGAGCCGCGTTCCACGCCCCCGTGGAGAGGTAGACGACCGGCGTCCCGGGATTCTCCGCCACGACCTGGCGGTACAGCTCCGCCATCCCGTTGACGGGCACCCGGGCGCGTTCGTCGAGCACGAAGCTGTTCCAGGCCGCCACCAGGGGACGGGGCAACCGCGTCACCACCACGGTGTCGTCGATGTCGGAGAGCAGTCCGAGCTGGGGTTGGGGGCCGACCACGACGACCCGCGCGGTGCCGGTGTGCCGCGCGCCCTGCCCGGGCGCGAGCCCCGCCCCGCCCTCGGTGTCGTCGGTGCTGGGCTCGTCGTCACCGGTCGCTCCGGGTTGCGCGTCGGCACCGACGGTGAGGGTGATCTCGTGCTCACCCGGGGGCAGGTCGATGTCGACCACGTCGTCGAGGTACCCACCGCGGTCGGTGCGAAGGACGCGTTCGAAACCGCCGACGCGCACCGTGACGGGCAACCCGGCCACCGGCACGGTGAGGAAGTTGCGCCACCCGCGAACGCTGCGCTGCTGGTCGCGGACCCGTTCCTCCACCGTCTCCTCCCGACCCAGTTGGACGCGGCCGAGGACACGCACCCAACCCGGGCCGCCATACCCGGCGTACGCGATGGCGCGCGCCTGGTAACCGCGCCGACGCAACCCCGAGCCGATAACCCCCTTGACGGCGGCCTCGACGCGGGCCGCCCGGTGCAGACCGTGCTCACCGGGGCGGGGGGTCAGATCGAGCTCGCGCAACTGTTCGAGGTCCAGGCGGGCCTGTCGCCGCCGCAACCCCGGCACCCGGGAAGGGCTCGAATCCTTCCTGGGGGTGATCACGTTTACGACCCTAGCGGGGGTTCGAAGCCTCCGGCGAGACGACGCAACCCCTCGTCCAGCGCCACTCTCGGTTCCCAGTGCAGCGCAGCTCGGGTGCGGGCGATGTCGAACCAGTGCGCCGTCGAGAGCTGCTCGGCGAGGAAGCGCGTCATCGGGGGCTCGTCGGGCAACCGCAACCGCGTCCAGGCCCGCTCCACGAGGCTCCCCGCGATTTTCGCCACCACCGAGGGCACCCGCCGGGTCGGTGCGGGGACACCGGCGGCCGCGCAGATGGCCGCGAACACCTCCGCGACCGTGCGAGGTTCACCGTTGGTGACGACGAACGCCTGCCCGTGCACGTCCTCGGCTCGCTCCAACGCCGCGACGAGGGCATCCACGGCATTGTCGACGTAGGTGGTGTCGATGAGCGCGGCCCCGTCGTCGAGCAGCGGGAGGCGCCCGGCGCGGGCACGGTCGGCGATGCGCTGAACGAGCTGGGTGTCGCCAGGGCCGAGGACGATGTGCGGGCGGATCGCGACGACAGCGAAGCCCGGTCGGTCCGCGGCCAGTGCCAGCAGTTCCGACTGCGCCTTGGTGCCGGCGTAGGAACCGTGCGCCGCAGCGGGATCCGCGGGCGTGGTGCCCACCCCGACGAGAGCCGAACCTGCGTGCGCGACCGAGGGTGAACTCGTCATGACGAACCGGGACACGCCACCCGCGCGGGCCGCGGCCAGCAGGTTGGCCGTTCCGACGACGTTGGTCGCGACGTAGTCCGCGTGCGGGCCCGTCACCGACACCTTCGCCGCGAGGTGCACGACCGCGTCCATCCCCGCTACGGCCCGCACGAGCACGGCGGGGTCGCTCACCGAGCCGAGGACCTCCGTCACACCGTCCAGACCCGCGGGGCGGCGCTGCAGCACGCGGACCTCCTCCCCGCGACGGACCAGCGCCAGGGCGGTCTCGCGACCCAGCATCCCGCTGGCCCCGGTGACCAGGACCTTCACGCCAGCCTCCCGGCCCGCTCGCCGGCCAGTACCTGTTGCGCCCACTGCGCCACCCGGACCCGGTCGATCTTGGAGTTGTGTCGCACGTCGGTCGGCAGGGCAGGGACCAGCAGCACCGCGACGACGTTGCGCCCCGTCACAGCCCGGACCGCGCACGCGAGGTCGGGGCCGGCGACGGTCAGCCGACGAACCCGCTCGCTCGCCTCGGCGACGATGACGAACTGGCGGGCCCGGCGTGGACCGACCCCCACGAACGCGGCCCGGGCGATCGCGTCGAGGGTCTCGGCGCGCTGCTCCGGCCCCACGGGGGTGACGACCTCGTCCGCGGTGACGACGACGTGCGCCAGGCGCCCCTCGATCCAGACCCGCCCCGCGGCGTCGAGATGGCCGACGTCACCCGTGCGGTGCCACCGATCGGGCGCCAGCCCCGCGCGCAACTCCACCGGGGGTCGAACCGCGACGCTGCGCGACTGCGTCAACCACAACTGGTCGTAGTGGTCCTTGACGTGCGCACCGCCCACGACGACCTCCCCACTCACCCCGGGGGTGGTGAGCAGGTCCTGCGACGCCTCACCCCCGCTCGTCAACGGGGCGATCGCGATCACCACCCCGGGGATCGGTGTGCCGACGCAGATGCCTTCCCCCGCACCGGCGGCCAGGACATCGGAGAGACCCACGTCGGTGGCCGGCAACACTTCCGTCGCCCCGTAGGGGGTCCGGGGGTCCGCCAACGGCATGAGATCGTGCATCCGCTGCAGCAGCGGTGTCGGCACTGGCGCCCCGGCGGAGAGCAGTACCCGCACCCGGGCCAACGCGGTGCGCTGTGCGGGGGTGAGCCGGTGCGCGGTGGCGAGCACGTTGACGATGGCCGCGGGGGCCAGGAACGCCGAGGTCGCCCCTGCGGCGGTCACGGCGTCGGCCAGTGCGGGCGCGGTCAGCGTCGCGGGCCGGGTGACGTCCATGGCGGGCACGACGCATGTGGCACCCAGTGCGGGCCCGAAGAGCGCGAACGGCGCGAACGCCGAGACGAGCGGGCTGTCCGGTCCGGTGCGGATGGTGCTGCCCATCGCCACCGCCAGCTGGGCGAGCTGGGCGTGGGTGTAGACGACGCCCTTGGCCGGCCCCGTCGAACCCGAGGTGAACAGGATCGCGGCCGGTGCCTGCGGGGACGGCGCGGGCGGCAGCTCGAAACCGGCCGCCAGGCGATGCGCGCCCATGTCGGCGAGGTCGAGCAACGTCGCCTCGACCCCGCACGCACGCAGCGCCGCCTCGGAGATGTCACCGGCCGCGATGCGCCGACCCGGCCAGCGCAGTACCCGCGCCGCGGCCAGTGCCTTCGCGACACCGATCACCACCTCGACGCCGCTGCCCGTCACCGCGCGCGTCAACCCGCGAACCCCGAGGCCCGCGTCGGCGACCACGGCCACCGCGCCCACCCGCAGCACCGCGTACAGCGCGGCGGTGAGGTCGGCCCCGGGCGGGACGAGCAGGGAGACCCGTTGCCCGGGAACAACTCCCAGTGCGATGAGACCGGCCGCGAGCTCGCTCGTGCGCCGGTGCAGCAGCGACCAAGAGACGGTCCGCGAGGAACCGTCCGCCGCGACCTCCACGACGGCCGCACCGTCGTCGTCCGCGCGTCGGGTCAGCGCCGCCCACAACTGCGGGGCGTCGGGGGCGAGCGGGGCGCCGGGCGTGAGTGGGGCTTCAGGGGTGAGTGGGGCGTCGGGGGTGGGCTGCGCGCTCACCGCGGACCCCCGCACCCGCTCCTCCAGCCAGCGCAGCACCGCGACGCTGAACTGCGGGTCCTCGGTCACCAGGTGACTGGCGGTCACGAAGCGGTGCACGTCGGCGTGGGGGACCCGCGCCCGCCAGTCACGCAGGAACCCCTCCCCGAAGACCGGGTCGCGGGGTCCCCACAGCACCAGGGTCGCCAGACCCGTCGCGGCCAGCGCCTCGATCCCGGCCGTGACCGAGTCCAGGGCAGGGCGGCTGCGGTGTGCGGCGCCCACGGGCACGTCCGCGACGAAGTCCTCGATGCCCGCGCGGCGCCCCACGTCGCGGTAAGGGGCGAGGTAGGCCGCCCGCACCGCCGCGCTCAACGCCGGTCTGGGCAGGGCCAGCATGATGCGCAGGAACGCGTCGCTACGACTCGTCACCGCGGGAAGCACCCCGGGGAGCATCGCGATCCGCAGCGCCCCGGGGGCGCGGGCGTCGGCGGGGTAGGACGCGGCCGTGTTCGCCACGACGAGCCCGGCCAGGTGCAGGCGGGAACTGCGTCGGGCGTTCGCGGCCCACCCGGCCACCACCACGCCACCCCAGTCGTGACCCACCGCGACGACGTCACCGCGCAGACCCAGCGCGTCGACGAGGTTGCCCAGATCCACCACCCGGTCCGCCAGCGTGCGCCGTACCCCGCTGCGTTCGGAGTAACCCATCTCCAGCTGGTCAACTGCCACGACCCGCCAGCCCGCTTGTGCGCCCGCCGCTACCAGGTCACGCCACAGGTAGGACCACGTCGGGTTGCCGTGCACGCACAGCAGCGTCCCCGAAGAATGCTCGCCACCTGCATCTGCATCTGCACCGAGAGCTGCACCAGCAGCTGCGCCCGGGTCCGGGTCGGTGATGTCCGCACCTGCGGTGTCCAGGACGTGCCACGTGCGGGGCGTACCGGCCGAGTCACGGGCCCGGACCAACCGCGACCAGCGCGGGTCCAGACCCGGCAACCCCGCCGGCGGCAGGCCGGCGGGAGCGAGCGGAGGAGTCACCAGGCGATCTCGATCATGGCCGTGTTCAACCCGGATCCCACGCCCATGGCGATCACCCGGTCACCGCGGGAGAGCTCGGGCACGGTCGCGGCCAGTGTCATCGGCAGCGAGATCGGCCCCACGTTTCCCCAGTGCGGGAACGAGATCGGCACCTTCGCCGGGTCCAGACCCAACCGCTCCACGACCGTCTTGGTGTGCACCCGCGAGATCTGATGGATCACGAAGCGGTCGGCGTCCTTCCAACCCCACGCCGCGTCCCCACCCGCGAACGCGTCCGCCACGATCTCGATGCCCTCGGTCAGCATGAGTTTCGCATCGGTCTTCATGTGGTTCATGTCGCCGATGCAGAGCTCGTGATGGCGGGTGCCCGCGCGGGTGACGCCACCGAGGATGCGGTGCGCCTCGGGGTGCTCGTCGGCGCGGCCCAGCACGGCGGCCGCTGCCCCACAGCCCAGCGTCATGGTCGCGAACTCGTTCAGGAAGTCCTTGCGGGTGACGTCCGCACCCTGCAACCGGGCGATCGTGCCCGCGTGCATGGGACGGACATCCTCGGCGCCGAGTACCACCGCGTAGCGCACCGCGCCCGCGTCGATCATCGCCGAGGCGACCTGCAGGCCGTTGACCCACCCCAGGCAGGCGTTGGTGATGTCGAAGTTCAT
>JBPBQU010000029.1:0-7445 GCA_050955085.1 Janthinobacterium lividum
GCGCGGGTGACACCGACGCCGCCCTCGCCGCGGACGACGAGTTCCACGCCGTCGCCCTGCACGCCGGGGGGAACCCGCTCATCGCGGCCCACTTCGAGCAGGTGTCGCCCCTGCTGCGCCGGGTCGAGCGCCAGCGCTTCGGCTCGCAGGCAGGGAATTCCTCCGTCCAGCAGCACCAGGCGATCCTGGGTGCGTGCGCCGCGGGCGACGTCGAAGCGGCCACCCGCGCCGTCCGCGAGAACTGGCACTCACTCGCGGAGGTGTGAACACCCACTCGGGGAGAGAATGGTGCACCGACCAACCCCTCGTTCCAGGAGCACCCCCTCGTGAGCCTGCCGGCCAGCCACCCGCACCAGCGTTACAGCATCAGCGGTTACCAGGAACAGGAACAACCGCCAGGAGATGACGTCGCCTGGTCCTGCGACCTGCTGCGCCACGGCCAGAGTTTCGGACTGGTCAGCAACGCAGGCGGTACCACAGCGGACGACTACGCCTTCACGGACAGCGCGCGTGGTGCGGAGTTCCGCACCGCGGCCCGCGCGCTGCACCCGACACGGACGAGACCCGAGGACGTCCTGGTGGACGAACTCATCACCATCCGGCAGCTGAACGCCCTCGACCAGGTCGCGTACTGCGTCGACGGCGACCGCTTCGAGGAGCTCGGGGAACACCGCCTCGCCGACCCCGGGCTCAGCGTCGAGCAGGTCCGGTCGGACCTCGCCACCCGCTACGCCGGGCGCAACCCACGAATCTGGGACCGAACCCGGTCGGCGATGGTTCCCGTCGCCGACCGGTCCACCTTCTCGTAGTTCCTCAGACGGCAAACGCCGGTCGGATCACGTCGCTCGCGAGCGCCAACCGGTCCGGGAACGGCAGGAAGGACGCGGCCAGCGCCGTGACGGTCGCGCGTTCCACGTCGGCGGCGTCCCACCCGGCCTCGTCCACGAGGAGCGCGAACTCGCGCGACAGAGAGGTCGCCGACATCAACCGGTTGTCGGTGTTCACCGAGATGGAGAAGCCGAGGTCCTTCAGCGCGGTCACCGGGTGATCGGCGACGCTCGTCACCGCGCCCGTCTGGACGTTGCTGGAGGGGCACAGTTCGAGGACGATGCCGCGGTCGCGGACCCAGGCGGCGAGTCGGCCGAGCGTCGCGGTCGGCATCCCGAACCGGTCCCGGCCCTCCCCGAACTCGATGTCGTCGGCGATCCGGACGCCGTGCCCGATGCGCTCCGCCCCGCAGGTGTGCACGGCGTCGGCGATGCTGGGCAACCCGGATGCCTCACCCGCGTGGATCGTCACCGGGAAGTTCTCCGCGTGCAGCGCGTCGAACGCGGCCAGGTGGTTCGAGGGCGGGAAACCGATCTCGGCCCCGGCGATGTCGAACCCCACGACCCCGGCGTCGCGGTGGCGCAGAGCGAGGTCGGCGATCTCCAGCGCACGGTCGGCGTGCCGCATGGCGGTGACGAGCGTCCCGACCCGGATCTGGCTCCCGGCCTCGGCCGCCAGTCGCTCACCGCGACGCATACCCTCCTCGACGGCGACGACGACCTCGTCGAGGCTGAGCCCACCGGTGAGGTGCTGTTCCGGCGCGTACCGCAGCTCGCCGTAGACGACACCGTCGGCGGCGAGGTCGAGGACGGCTTCGGTGGCTACCCGGCGCAGCGACTCGGCGTCCTGCATGACCGCGACGGTGTGGTCGAACGTCTCGAGGTAGCGCACCAGCGAGCCCGAGTCCGCGGCGTCGCGAAACCACTCCCCCAGCTCCTCGGGGTCGGTCGTCGGCAGGCGGTGGCCGTTGGCCGAGGCGATCTCGACGATCGTGGCGGGACGCAGTCCGCCGTCGAGGTGGTCGTGCAGGGAGACCTTGGGCAACTGGCGCATCGCTTCGAGAGTGCTCACCCGTCGATCTTGTCAGCCGCCGACCCGCGGGCGCATGAGCGGGCCGTGGCGCGGGTAGGAATCCCCCGTGACCGGGAGGCTCCCGGTGCAGGAGGAGGACGACGTGGCCAGCGGAGTGGCAGCAGTGTGGGTGCCGGTGGAGGACATGGAACGCGCGGTGGCTTTCTACCGTGACGTGTTGTCGTTGGACGTGACCGACCAGCAGGAGCAGTGGAGCCAGCTCGACGCCAACGGACTGATGATCGGGCTCAACGCCCGCGAGGAGACGGCACCGCCGCGATCCTCCGGTGGCGCCGTGATCAGTTTCCAGCCCGACGGTGAGCTCGAGGCCGAGGTGGCCCGCCTGAAGCAGGCCGGGGTGGACTTCCCGGGTGGCATCAGCGATCACCCGTGGGGCCGGATCGCGGCGTTCCACGACAGCGAGGGCAACGACCTGCAGCTCTACGGTCCGCCGACGAGCTGACCCACTGTCCGCGTCCGGCGCGGGTCGACCGGTACGCGATGGCGGCGCACGACGACAGGGGGCCGCTCGACCGTGACAGGTCGAGCGACCCCCGATCCGCGGACAGACGCCCTCTTCACGGTTACGCGCGTTGGTTACCCTCGCGACATGGCCCGCACCATCCGGCCGGCGACCTCCGCTGACGCCGAGGCCTGCGCCGCGATCTACGCCCCCTACGTGCGCGACACCGTCATCTCCTTCGAGGCCGTACCTCCGTCGAGCGCGGAGATGGCGAGCCGTATCGAGCAGAGTTCGACGCGGCACGCCTGGCTGGTGATGGAGGACGACGACACCGAGGGTGACGTCATGGGGTACGCCTACGCTGGCCCCTATTCCGCCCGCGCGGCCTACGACTGGTCCTGCGAGGTCAGCGTCTACCTGCGGGTCGGTTCCCGGCGCACGGGAGCCGGGCGAGCGCTCTACGAGGCCTTGTTCGGGCGTCTCGAGGAGCGGGGTTTCCGTACCCTGGTGGCCGGGATCACCGAACCCAACGAGGCCAGTTCCGGGTTGCACCGGGCTCTGGGTTTCAGGGTCGTCGGCACCTTCCGCGACATCGGTTTCAAGGACGGCGCCTGGCACGACGTAACACGCTGGCAGCGTTGCATCGGTCCAGACAACGAGCCCCCGACCGACCTCGCCTGATCAGTGCGCGAGCATCCCGGCGTCCACCAGGTGCTCGGCGCCGGTGATGTAGGAGGACTCGTCCGAGGCCAGGAACATCACGAGGTTCGACACTTCGCGCGGGTCGGCGATACGTCCCAAGGGAATGTCGCGCAACGCATCACCGCCACCCTCGTCGGTGGCAGCCACCATCATCGGCGTCTGGATGAACCCCGGGTGGACCGAGTTCACCCGGATGTTCTTCGGCCCGTACTCGACGGCGGTGGCCTTGGTCATGCCGCGCACCGCGGACTTGCTGGCCACGTAGGCGAGGCTCGGGAACCCGTAGTTCGCGACGATACCCGCGATCGAGGAGATGTTGACGATCGAGCCCTGGCCGGCTGTGAGCATCGACGGGATGACCGCCTTCATACCGAAGAACTCGGAGTGCTGGTTGATCGCGCAGACCTTCAGGTAGTCCTCGACCGAGAGATCCGCCGTGGTGGCGATCGGCCCGAGGATGCCCGCATTGTTCACCAGCACCGTCACCGGACCGAACTCCCGCTCGGCGGTCTCGACCACCGGCGCCCACTGTGCGAAGTCGGTGACGTCGTGCCGGACGAAGCGGGCGTTCTCGCCCAGTTCGTCAGCGAGCGCCTTGCCGCCGGCCTCGTTGAGGTCGGTGAGGACGACCTTGGCGCCCTCCGCCACGAACGTACGGGCGTGCGACGCCCCCATACCCTGTGCCGCGCCGGTGATGATCGCGACCTTGCCGTCGAGACGGTTCACGGTTCTCCTCCTGTGGAGTACCTCGGATCGAACAGCGCACCCACCCTGTTGTGGGACGCGATCCCAAAATAAACTCCGCAGTGCCGCTCGTCAACCACGTCAGTGCTCAGCTCACCTAGGATTCCGGCATGCCTGACGAGAGCGGATCCGCACAGGCCACCGGGAAAGCGGCCAGCCGTCGGCCGGGCCGACCACCCGTCACCTCCCGCGGTGCCGTGGAACGTGCGGCGATCACCCTGATGCTCCGTTCCGGGTACGCGGACGTCTCCGTCGACCGCATCGCGGCGGCCGCGGGGATCGGCCGATCGACCTTCTTCCGCTACTTCGCCTCCAAGCCCGCCGTCGTGTGGGCTGCCTTCGACGGTGCCATCTCCGCACTGCGTGACGCCCTGGCGGCGACGTCCCCGGACGAACCGGTGCTGCAGGCCCTGAGCCGCGCGGTGGTGCACTCCACCCGCGCCTCCACCCTCGAGAGCACGGTCTGGCTGGAGCGCTTCGAACTGCTCGACACCGAGCCGGCGCTGCGGGCCGAGGCCGGTGTGCACTGGCAGGAGTGGAGCGACGTCGTCGCCGAGTTCGTCGCGCTTCGACGTGGAGAGCGCCCCGCCGTGGTCGCGGGCGCCGTGGCCGGAGCGGTGCAGGCCACGTACCTGGTCACGATGCGCAGTTGGCTCCCGGTCCCTCCCGGCGGCCGGACGCGCTCCGACGAGGAACTGCTCGACGAACTCGCCGCCAACCTCACGCTCGTGAGCGGCGGCCTCGTGGAACTGCTGGACGCGGGCTGACAGACGCGACGGTGGGCACGCGCGCCCTCCGCTCCACCCGCTGCCCCCACCAGATCCCCGCGAGGATCGACACCGCCCCCACGGCGCCCGCCGGCCCGAGGGATTCCCCGCCCACGGCCAGGGCGATGACGACGGCCCATATCGGTTCGGTCCCGAGCAGCAAGCCTGCCCGCGAGGCCGAGGTCGAGCGCACCGCCCATGACTGGGCCAGGAACGCGAACACGCTGCAGACGACAGCGAGGTAGGCGAAACCGAACCATTGCGACCCATCGGCCGAGGCCAGTGTCGCCGCGAACCCTGCGGGGTCGAGTGCGGTGAACAGGACGCTCCCGACGACACTCTGCACCAACGTCAGGCCGAGCAGATCGAGGGGACGCGAGGCGGTGATGCGCCCGAGCGCGGTGACGTGACAGGCGCGCACGAACGCGGCCGCCAGCACCAGCAGGTCTCCCGCCGTCGGAGCATGCAGACCACCGTGGGCGATCAGCAACCCCATTCCGGCGAACGAGAGTGTCGCCGCCCCGAAGAACGCGGGGGGCAGCCAGCTGCGGCGCACGATGCACTCGACGAGAGGTGTCAGGAGAATGGTCGAGGAGATGAGGAGTCCCGCGTTGGTGGCGCTCGTTCCCGCCACGCCGTAGGTCTCCAACGCCAGGACGGCGGCCTGGGTGAACCCCAGGAACACCCCTGCACCCACCTCGGCCATCCCCAGGCGCCGACGGCCGACCGCGACGACGACGATGAGCGCCACCGCCGCCCCTGTGTAGCGCATCGCGAGGACGGGGAGAACACCCGACGCGGACGTGGGCCCTGCTGCCGTGAACACCGAGGTCGTGAGCTGCTTGACGACGAGGTAACTGCTGCCCCACACGACGGCGACGCCGAGCAGGACAAGGTCGACACGACGGTCGCGGAAGGTGTTCACCTGACGATCGTGGCCGTGACAAACAGTTCAGTCGAGGCACCAGTTACTGGAAATCATGTTTAGCCTGACTACATGGATGTACGGCAGTTGATGATTCTGCGTGAGTTGGCGGAACGGGGCAGCCTCACCGCCGTCGCCCGCGCCCTGTACGTGACGCCGTCCGCGGTGTCCCAGCAACTCGCTGCGCTGCAACGCGGTACAGCCACCCCGCTGACCGAGAAACGGGGTCGTCGCCTCGTCCTGACACCTGCGGGGGAGGCGCTGGCGGCCGCGGCCGTCGACGTGGCGGCGGCGTTGGATCGGGCCGCCCGGGCCGTGGACGACCACCTCGACTCCCCCACCGTCGCCGTGAGCGTGTCCGCCTTCCACAGCGCGGCGCGCTCGTGGTTCCCTCCCCTGCTGCGCCTCGTCGCGGAGCGCGGGGGCCCACCGCTGCGGTGCGCGGACGAGGACGTGGCGCAGCAGGACTTCCCGGGGTTGGTGGCCGACTACGACCTCGTCGTGGCACACCGTCCCGAGGCCGGGCCACCATGGCCCGCGAACAGAGTCTCGGTGCTCCCGTTGCTGACCGAACCTCTCTACGTCGCGCTGGCCGCGAACCACCCCCTCGCCCGCCGGCGGCGGCTCGGGGTGGCCGATGTCGCGGGAGAACGCTGGATCTGCGTCCACGAGGGGTTCCCGTTGGCCACCACCCTGGACGCACTCGCGGCCGCCGCGCACCGACCGCTCGACATCGTGCACCGCATCAACGACTTCTTCGTCGCTGCGTCGATCGCGGCCTCGGGTGACGCGATCGCCCTGCTGCCCGCCCTGACGACCCGACCCGAACCGGGGGTGGTGTTGCGACCCCTGGTCGATCTCGAGGTACGACGCCACATCGATGTCCTCGCCCGCCCCGAGACGCTGGCACGACGAGGCGTCCGATCGGTCCTCGACGGGTTGCGCGAGACAGTCGGCACCGCGGGCTCGACCTCCAGCGCCCTGGAGAACCTAGCGTCACGGACGTGACCGCACCGACCACTTCCCCACCCGCCGCCGGAGCGGGGATCTTCTCCCGTGCGTACCTGGTCACCACGCTCGGGATGGCCTCGCTCGTCTTTCTCGCCGCGTTCGAGAGCCTCGCCGTCACGACGGTGATGCCGATCGTGAGTGTGGCCCTCGACGGCCGCGGTTCCTACGCGACGGCGTTCTCCGCCACGTTGGCCGCGAGCGTGCTCGGGATGGTCGCGGCCGGTGGCTGGGCGGATCGACGCGGACCCGGTCGCCCGCTCGTGGCGGCCGTCGCGATCTTCGCCTTCGGTCTGCTGGGCGCCGCCCTCGCACCGAGCATGGAGGTGTTCCTCGCGGCCCGCTTCGTGCAGGGGCTCGGCTCGGGGGGCATCAGCGTGACGCTCTACGTCACGGTCGCCCTGGTGTATCCACAACGGTTGCGACCCGCGGTGTTCGGGGTGTTCGCCTCGGCCTGGGTGATCCCCTCGCTCGTCGGTCCTCTCCTCGCCGGGTTCGTCGCCGCCACATTCGGGTGGCCGTGGGTGTTCGCCGGGGTGCTCGGGCTGGTGCTCCTCGCGGCCGCCCCGGTCCTGCCCGTCCTGCTGAGGATGCCCGCGAACGCGACGTCCAGCACAGAGTCTGACGGAGTATCGGATGGGGTTTCCCCGAGTACCCGCACCCGATACGGCGCGGCGTTCGTGGTGGCGGCGGCCGTGGTCGTCCTGAGTTCGGCCGGGGCCGTGGGCGCGTGGCGCTGGGTACTGGCCGTCGCGGCCCTGCTGGTGCTCGCGGTGGGGGTACGCCCGCTGCTCCCCCGCGGGACGCTCAGGGCCAGAACAGGTCTGCCCGCGACGGTGCTCCTGCGCGGGAGCATCGCGGCGACGTTCTACTCCACCGAGGTCTATCTCCCCCTCATGCTCCACGAGCGTTTCGGGCTGCCGCTGTGGGCGCCCGG
>JBPBQU010000030.1:0-7415 GCA_050955085.1 Janthinobacterium lividum
CTCGACGTGCGTGCGGACCGACTCGCCGTCGCTGCCGAACGCCAGGTCCTCGCCCGCCTCGAGGCAGGTTGCTCGGCCCCCGTCGGTGCGTACGCCCGTTTCCACGGTGAGCTGCTGCGGTTGACGGTTGCCGTCGAGGGTCCGCAGGGTCTTGTCCGGCGCACCGCGCAGGCCGAGGTGGACGACGAGGACGCGGCCCGTGCGCTCGGCGCCCACGTCGCGGCCGACCTCCTGGCCGCAGAGCTGAAGGGTGCCGCGCGCACCCCCCAAGGAACATCCGTCGCCTTCGGCGGCGGCGCCCAGGACCACCCCCTGGACCGTGCGGATCACGGTCCTCGTCCCGACTCGGAGAGTGGCTCGTGAGCACGACGACGAACAGCACCGTGATCGCCGCCCCGGCGATCGACCCCTCGTTGACGGAAGCGCCATCGGTTGGGGCGCCGTCGGTGGGGGCGCCGATGAGCGAGGCGCCGGTGAGCGAGGCGCCGGTGGTCGAGGAGAGCACCCTGGAGATCTCCACCGACCTCGACGTCGGTCCTGGCGAGCTGGGGTCCGAGGTGGCTCTGTTCAGCGAAGAGGCGCCGGCGAGGCCGCGGCGGGTGAGCAGCGCCCGGTCCTCGGCAGCCAGGGCGGGGACTGCACGGCGTGGGGTGGAGAAGGTGCTCGGGCACGTCTCCTTCGTCGGCGCCGGTCCGGGTGATCCGGGTCTGCTCACGGTGCGTGCCGTGGACCTCCTCTCGGTCGCCGACGTCGTCATCCTCGACCAGGGCAGTCGTGAGGACCTCGTGGCCCGTTACGCTCGCGACGGCGTGGAGATCGTCGACGCCGCGTTCGGCGACGACGGTCAGGCCTTGAGCCGCGCGGCCCGGGGCAAGCTCGTCGTCAAGTCGGCGAAGACCGGTGGGCACGTCGTGCGGCTGATGGACGGCGACCCTTCGACGTTCACCGGTCTCGTCGACGAGATTGGTGCCTGCCGTAAGGCCGGCATCCCCTTCGACGTGGTCCCGGGCGTCTCGGCGGTGGTGGCGGTCCCGACGTACGCGGGCGTCCCGATGACCACCCATTCCACCTCCAGCGTCAACGTCGTCCACCCGCAGGGACGCAGCCTCGACTGGTCACGGCACGCGGACAAGGACGCGACCGTCGTCGTGCTCGGCACGGGGGACGACATCGCGTCCGCCGCGGTGGGGTTGCTCAACGCAGGCCGCAATCCCGCGACGCCGGTCGCGCTGACGTCGCACGGCACGACGACGACCCAGTCGACGACCACCACGACGCTGGCCGAGCTGGAACCCGTCGCGGGGCGCATCGACGGTTCTCCCACCACGGCCGTCATCGGTGACGTCGTCTCGTTGCGCGAGCAGGCGTCCTGGTACGAGACGAAGCCGCTCTTCGGGTGGCGTGTCCTCGTGCCGCGCACCAAGGAACAGGCCGGTGGTGTGACGTCGAGGCTGTCCGAGCACGGCGCCACGGCCGAGGTCGTCCCGACCATCTCCGTCGAACCACCCCGCACACCGCAGCAGATGGAGAAGGCCGTCAAGGGCCTCGTGACCGGGCGCTACGAATGGATCGGGTTCACCTCCGTCAACGCGGTGAAGGCAGTGCGGGAGAAGTTCAGCGAGTACGGCCTGGACGCCCGTGCGTTCTCCGGGCTGAAGATCGCCGCCGTCGGCGGGGTCACCGCCGACGCGTTGCGCGAGTGGGGGATCGAACCCGACCTGCTGCCCGAGACCGAGCAGTCGGCCACCGGGTTGCTGCAGTCGTGGCCGCCTTACGACGACTTGCTCGATCCCATCAACCGGGTGTTCCTGCCGCGTGCCGACATCGCCACCGACACGCTGGTGGCGGGGTTGCAGGAGAACGGCTGGGAGGTCGACGACGTCACGGCGTACCGCACCGTGCGGGCCGCGCCGCCGGCCGCCCCGGTTCGCGACGCCATCAAGACCGGCGCCTTCGACGCGGTCGTCTTCACCTCGTCCTCGACCGTGCGCAACCTCGTGGGCATCGCCGGCAAGCCGCATCCCTCGACGGTCGTGGCCTGCATCGGACCGGCCACGGCGAAAACCGCCGAGGAGCACGGTTTGCGGGTCGACGTGCTGGCCGCGGAACCGAGTGCGGACGCGCTGGTCGAGGCACTCGCCCGGTTCGGGCAGGGTTTGCGCGCCTCGGCAGCCGAGGCCGGGGAACCCGTGTTGCGCCCGAGCCAGAAGAAGGCCGCCGCCCGGCGCCGGGCGCGTTGACGTGCGCCCGCCCGAGATCGCCGTCCGGCCGCGTCGGTTGCGCTCGACCCCGGCCATGCGGCGGTTGGTCACCGACGTCCACCTGACCCCGGGCGACCTCGTGCTGCCGGTGTTCGTGCGTGAGGGCATCGAGGAACCCCAGCCGATCCGTACGCTGCCGGGCGTCGTCCAGCACACCCGTGCGTCCCTGGTGACGGCGGCCAAGGACGCGGTTGCCGCGGGGCTGGGCGGCATCATGCTCTTCGGTGTCCCCGAGGAACTGGACGCCGTCGGCTCCGGTGCAGACGATCCTGACGGGATCCTCAACGTCGCCCTCGGGGACGTGCGTGACGCCGTGGGTGACGAGCTGGTGGTCATGGCCGACCTGTGCCTCGACGAGTTCACCGACCACGGCCACTGCGGGGTGCTCGACGCGCGGGGCCGGGTCGACAACGACGCGACCCTCGATCGCTACGCCTCCATGGCGCTCGCGCAGGCCGAGGCGGGTGCCCACCTGCTCGGGCCCAGCGGCATGATGGACGGCCAGATCGGGCATCTGCGAGCTGCGCTCGACGGTGCCGGTCGCGACGACATCGCCCTGCTGGCCTATGCGGTGAAGTACGCGAGCGCGTTCTACGGGCCGTTCCGGGAGGCCGTGAACTCCCAGTTGAAGGGTGATCGCCGCACCTACCAGCAGGACCCGGCGGCCAACGTGGCCGAGGCACTGCGCGAGGTGCGCCTCGACCTCGACGAGGGCGCCGACATGGTCATGGTGAAACCGGGCCTGCCCTACCTCGACGTGCTGCGGGCCGTCGCCGACGTCTCCGACGTCCCCGTCGCGAGTTACCAGGTGTCGGGGGAGTACGCCATGGTCGAGTTCGCCGCTCAGGCCGGTGCCCTGGATCGCGAGCGGGTGGCGTTGGAGTCGTTGCTGGCGCTGCGTCGCGCCGGGGCGCAGGTCATCCTCAGCTACTGGGCGACCGAGGCCGCGCAGCACTGGCTGGGCTGAACTCGCCCAGGTTTGTCCGGTCACCTGGCCGCGGTGACGGAGCAGATCCTTTCCCGTCGGGACCGGTCCTTACTGCCCTCCGGTGAGCACCCACCAGCCCTGGAGGCGGGGTGTCCCCGGATGGGAGTTCACGGGGTGGGGACGTGCTGGGCGCAGAACCCACCGGGCACGGTCGTCACCTGCCAGACGCGAACGTCCAGCCCGCCGCCGTCCTCGCCCGCCTTCTCGTGCACGACAGCCATGCCGTCCGCGACGGTGCCGACCCCGATCACCTCGTGGCGGTGCGGCCCGTGGCTCAGCGTGAACGACGTCTCCCCGGAGAAGTCGTCCAGACCCGTCGCCGGCCGGTCGCGCACCTGGTCGACGGAGTACTCGCGTCCGGAGACGATAGGTTCGCTGCGCAACTCGTTCATGCTGCTACTCCTGCGGTGGCCGATTGTCCTGGCGGAAATCCGCCCGACCCCCGCAGTGTGCTGCACGCAGCCCGCTCCCGACCAGTCTTGTGGACGTCTCGTCGAGCCGCTGCCCTGGTGGCGGTGTAGACCGGCGACATGGACATAGCCATTCTCGGAGCGGGCAATATCGGCGGGAACCTCACCCGCGCCTTCAGTGCGCTGGGCCACCAGGTGGTCGTCGCCAACTCGCGGGGCCCGGAAACGTTGCGCGACCTCACCGAGGAGACCGGTGCGACCGCGGCGCGAGCAGCCGACGCCGCGGCCGGGGCGGACCTGGTCATCGTGACCGTTCCGCAGAAGAACGTTCCCGACCTACCCGCCGGGCTGCTGGACGGTGTCGCCGACGGCACCGTCGTGATCGACACCGGGAACTACTACCCCCGCGAGCGGGACGGCCGGATCGAGGAGCTCGAGTCCGGGACACCCGAATCGGTGTGGACGGCGCGTCATCTCGACGCCCGTGGCCGGTTGCGATGGGTGAAGGCCTTCAACGGGATCCAGGCGACCCACCTGCTGAGCGCCAGCCGTCCCGCGGGTGACCTGGAGCGGCGCGCGCTCCCCGTGGCGGGTGACGACACCACGGCGAAGACGACCGTCATCGAACTGTTGGGGACCATGGGTTTCGACGGGGTGGACGCGGGGACGCTGGCCGAGTCGTGGCGCCAACAGCCGGGTACCCCCGTGTACGGCGCCGAAACCGGTGTCGAGGGGATCCGCGACGCGTTGGCGGCCGCGCCGACGCAACGACCGGAGGCGTTCACGGCCTGAGGTCACCGCCCGGCCGTCAGCGGACCGCGGGCTCCACAGGTTGACTGGAACGGCCGTCGTCCACAGGTCTCGGATGACGGCCGTTCGCCGAGTCCGGGCCGGGCAAGGGTCAGGCCATGGATTTCACCACCACCCTGGGTCCGACCCGGGAAACCCTGACGCATGCCTGGGAGCGGTTCGCCACGCTTCCCCTGACCACCGAGTCGAACTCGTCGCCGATCGGGGAGCGTGGGTGGACGTGCGACCTGCTCGATGTCGTCGAACCCTTCGTCCTCGCCGCCACGGCCCACCCGGGGGACATCGTGCGTTACCGCGACCTCGACTGGTCGGCCGCGGTGAACCTGATGGCGCTGTTGCCCCGCGCGGCCCTCGCCGACAAGCAGAACGCCGCCCCCTCCCTCGGTTCCGTCCTCACCGCGGCTGTCGAGAACCCTCGCGAGGTGGAGGTCCACGGGTATCTCGTTCCGCCCTCGCGCCCCGACGAGCGCATCAGCACCGAAGGGATCGTCGTCTACGACCACCCCGAACTCGAGGAGTTCGTCCTCCCCGAGATCGATGACGTTCACGACGAATCCCGCTGCGGGTGTGGCCCGTTCTGGTCCTCCGTCCAGGCGAGTCTCGGCCTCGACGACGCTGGATCCCCGCCCCAGGTCATCCGACGTCGGCAGTGCCGGCGGACGCGACGTTCGGGTTGGTACCTGTGGTGGACGTGATCTGCCTCCCGGTGCGATCACCGCAGGTGTCGACGACGGGCCAGGGGCGAGTCGTTCCGTTGTGCAGGTGGAAGACGCGAGCGGCTGACCGGGGCAGGCGCTTCTTCCCCTCGATCAGCGGGTGGTTACGGGACAGTCCCAGCTGTGCCAGGTCCTCCCCGTGGTGGGCGTCACCGCTGAGGAGAGCGCCCAGATCGACCAGTGCGGGGTATCGCGCCGCGGCGAAGTCGGCGAAACCAGGTGGTTCTGGGTCGGCGTCACGGGAACGGTTGCGCATCATCACACCCTTGGAAGGGACCTGTACCCGTCCAAAGGTTCCATCCATCCGGGACCGGGTGGCGGCGGTGGTTCGGAGCACCTACCGCCGGGCGCGTCGCCAGGACGCGGGCCACCGCGCCGAGCGCTGGCACCTCTCAGCGAACCCCATCGAGACGCCAGGCGTGGTGAGCTCTATCACTACGCGGTGTCGTAGGCCCCCCGAGGGAACCCGGAGCACCCAGGACTTGCGACACTGGGCTCCGTGACGACGTCGAGCACCCGCGAGGCCGCAGTCTCGGCCGCCCTCTTCGAGCGTGCGAGCGCGGTGATCCCCGGCGGGGTGAACTCACCCGTGCGCGCCTTCCGCGCCGTCGGCGGGACGCCGCGCTTCATCGCCTCGGCGCGGGGCCCCTATCTCACGGACGTGGACGGCACCGAATACGTCGACCTGTTGTGCTCGTGGGGGCCGATGATCCTCGGCCACGCCCATCCCGACGTCGTCGACGCGGTCCGGGCCGCGGCCCTCGACGGTTTCTCCTTCGGCACCCCAACCGAGCGTGAGGTGCTGCTCGCCGAGGAGATCGTCGCTCGCGTCGAGCCCGTCGAGCAGGTCCGCCTGGTGAGCTCGGGTACCGAGGCGACGATGAGTGCGATCCGCCTCGCGCGTGGGTTCACCGGCCGTTCGGTGATCGTCAAGTTCGCCGGGCACTACCACGGGCATGTCGACGCCCTGCTGGCCTCGGCCGGGTCCGGCCTCGCGACTTTCGCCCTGCCCGACACCCCCGGTGTCACGGGCACCTCCGCCGCCGACACGATCGTGCTTCCCTACAACGACACCGAGGCGCTGGCCGAGGCCTTCCGACTGCACGGTGACCGCATCGCGTGCGTCATCACGGAGGCGGCCGCCGGGAACATGGGTGTTGTCGCCCCGCAGCCCGGGTTCAGCGCCGAGCTGCGCCGGATCACCCGCGAACACGGTGCGTTGCTGGTCTCCGACGAGGTCATGACCGGTTTCCGGGTGGGTCCCGCCGGGTGGTACGGCTACGAGGGTCTCGGCCTCGAACACGCTCCGGACCTCATCACCTTCGGCAAGGTCATGGGTGGCGGTTTCCCGGCCGCGGCGTTCGGCGGCCGCGCCGAGGTGATGGGCCACCTCGCCCCGGCCGGGCCCGTCTACCAGGCGGGAACGCTGTCGGGGAACCCGATCGCCACCGCGGCGGGGCTCACGACGCTGAAGGCCTGCACCCCCGAGGTCTACGCGGCCGTCGAGAAGAACGCGACGATCGTCCGGGAGGCCGCGAGCGCCGCGCTGACCCAGGCCGGCGTCCCGCACCTGGTTTCGACCGCGGGCAGCATGTTCAGCGTGTTCTTCACCGAACTGGACGCGGTGCGCAACTATGACGACGCGCGCCGGCAGGATCTCGGCGCCTTCCGTGCCTTCTTCCACGCCATGCTCGACCGTGGGGTGCATCTGCCGCCCAGTGCGTTCGAGGCCTGGTTCCTCTCCGCGAGCCACGACGAGGCGGCGCTGGGTCGGATCCTCGACGCCCTCCCCGAGGCGGCACGCGCGGCCGCGGAAGGGGCGGGAACCCTGTGAGCACCACGACCAGCACGCCCACCACGACCGTCCACCTCGTCCGCCACGGTGAGGTCTACAACCCCGAACGCGTCCTCTACGGCCGTCTTCCGGGGTTCCGGCTTTCCGAGCGCGGGCAGGCCATGGCTGCCCGCCTCGGGGAGTACTTCGCCGAGCACGACCTCGCGTCCGTGACGGCGTCGCCGTTGCAGCGCGCGCAGGAGACGGCCACCCCGATCGCGGCCGCCCACGACCTCCCGCTCGGCACCGACGCGCGGCTCATCGAGGCCGGCAACCAGTTCGAGGGGCGCCGGGTCACCGAGGGCAGGGGTTCGATCCGCGACCCCCGCGTCTGGCCGAAGTTGTGGAACCCGTGGCAGCCCAGCTGGGGTGAGCCCTACGAACAGCAGGTCGAGC
>JBPBQU010000031.1:0-7407 GCA_050955085.1 Janthinobacterium lividum
AGGCGCAGCATCGGCTCGGCGGGGCAACGGCTCGGCGGGCAAGGTCTCCGTGGAACCTCAGCCGCCGAGCAGCAGGCGGCGGCAGTCCTCGGCGTCGCGGTCCATCTGCTCCACGAGCGCCTCGATGCCGTCGAAACGCAACGTCGGGCGCAGGTGAGCGACGAACTCGACCGTGACGCGCTCGCCGTAGAGGTCCAGACCCGTCCGGTCGAGGCAGTACGCCTCGACCTGGCGGCGTTGACCGTCGAAGGTCGGGTTGGTACCGATCGAGACGGCCGCCGCCATGCGTTCAGCGCCGGCACCGCCCGCCCCGCCGACCCGCTCCGCACCCTCGACCTCCCCCCGGTGCAGCCAGCCCGCATAGACCCCGTCGGCGGGGACGAGGCCCTGGGTGGAGGCACCGTCCAGATTGGCGGTCGGATACCCCAGCTCGCGACCCCGGTGGTCTCCGTGCACCACCGTCGACGTGACCCGGTGCAGGTGGCCGAGCACGGCGGCGGCGCGCTCGACGTCGCCGGCGGCGAGGGCCTCGCGCACCGCGGTCGAAGACCACCGTTGCGCTTCACCCTGGTCGCCGAGGTCGTCCAGCACGACGACCTCGAACCCGAGACGCGCACCGAGTCCTTGCATCGTGGCGAGGTCGCCGGCGTTGCGGTGGCCGAAACGGACATCGTGACCGACGACGACAACATGAGCCCCCAGAGCGGTCACGAAGACGTCCTCGACGAAACGCTCCGGACTCCACGAGGCGAGTTCCGGGGTGAACGCCATCACCAGGACGGCATCCAGGCCGGTCGCGGCCAACAGATCCAGGCGGTGCTCGAGTCCCATCAGCAGACCGGGCGCCCGGTCGGGCTGCAGCACCTGAAGCGGGTGCGGCTCGAAGGTCACGGCCACCGAGGACAACCCGCGTTCGCGGGCGAGATCGACCACCCGGTCGAGGACGGCCGCATGTCCGCGGTGCACACCGTCGAAGTTCCCGATGGTGACGACCGAGGGGCCGAAGCCGGACTGGACTCCTGACAGGTCGTCGAATCGATGCATCCGGGCTGGCACCCCGACACTGTGCCAGCAGCCGCCCGCGCACCTCACGACCGGGCTGGCTAGCGTCGTGCTCAGCAGCCGAAGAGCAGGAGGCCCTCATGGGGACACCAGAGCAGACCGCACAGCAGCAGGGACCCGTCGATCCCACGACCACGACCGCGTGGACGTCACTCGCGGCCCACCACGACGCGACCACGCCCGACCTCCGGGCCTGGTTCGCCGCCGACCCGGAGCGAGCCGAGAGGCTGACCTTCGACGTCGCCGACCTGCACGTCGACCTGTCGAAGAACCTGATCACCGGCGAGACCCTCGGCCTCCTACTGGAGCTCGCCGAACAGAGTGGGGTCACCGACCGCCTGCAGGCCATGTTCGCGGGTGCGCACATCAACCCGACCGAGGATCGTGCGGTGCTGCACACGGCACTGCGCCGCCCGGCCGGTACCGAGCCGGGCCTCGTCGTGGACGGCCGCGACGTCGACGCCGACGTGCAGCGTGAACTCGGCAAGGTCTTCGCTTTCGCCGGAGCCGTCCGCTCAGGCGCATGGAAGGGCGTGACGGGCAAACCGATCGCCACCATCGTCAACATCGGCATCGGCGGTTCCGACCTCGGCCCCGTGATGGCCTACGAGGCGCTGAAACCGTACGTGCAGGACGGCCTCGAGTGCCGGTTCATCTCCAACATCGACCCCACCGACGTCGTCGAGACGACGAAGGGACTGGACCCGGAGACGACGCTCTTCATCGTCGCCTCCAAGACCTTCGGGACGCTGGAAACGCTGACCAACGCGCGACTCTCGCGCGCCTGGTTGTGGGAACAGTTGAGCACTGCCGGTGTCCTCGCTGATTCCGACGACGCCCGCCGAGACGCGGTCGCGAAACACTTCGTCGCGGTCTCCACCGCGCTCGAGAAGGTGGCCGACTTCGGGATCGACCCCGACAACGCGTTCGGGTTCTGGGACTGGGTCGGTGGGCGCTACTCCATCGATTCCGCGATCGGCACCTCGTTGGCGGTGGCGATCGGCCCGGAGCGTTTCACGGAGTTCCTCGGCGGTTTCCATGCTGTCGACGAACACGTGCGCACGACACCGGCCGCGACCAACGTGCCCGTTCTCATGGGCCTGCTGAACGTGTGGAACACCAACTTCCTGGACGCGCACACGCACGCCGTCCTGCCCTACTCGCAGTACCTGCACCGGTTCGCGGCCTACCTGCAGCAGCTGACGATGGAGTCGAACGGCAAGTCCGTTCGTTGGGACGGTTCGCCGGTGACGACGCAGACCGGTGAGGTGTTCTGGGGTGAGCCCGGCACCAACGGGCAGCACGCGTTCTACCAGTTGATCCACCAGGGCACCCGGATCATCCCCGCCGATTTCATCGCCTTCGCTAACCCCGCACACCCGCTGGTGGACGGGGAGGCCGACGTGCACGCGTTGTTCATGGCGAACTTCTTCGCGCAGACCAAGGCGCTCGCGTTCGGCAAGACCGCAGAAGAAGTGCGGGCCGAGGGCACGGCCGAGGACGTCGTCGCGGCCCGGGTGTTCTCGGGCAACCGGCCGACGACGTCGATCATGGCACCGTCCCTGACCCCCGCGGTGCTGGGGCAGCTGATCGCGCTCTACGAGCACATCACCTTCGTCGAAGGTGCTGTCTGGGGCATCGACAGCTTCGACCAGTGGGGGGTGGAACTCGGCAAGAAACTCGCGCTCGAGATCGCCCCGGCCCTCACGGGTGACACCGCCGCGCTGGAGTCTCAGGACCCCTCCACGGGTTCGCTGATCCGCTACTACCTGGCGAACCGGAACAGCTGAGGAACCGGGTCCCCCGGGGGGCGCCGCCACGACGGTGGCCCCCGGGGCAGACCGGGCAGCTGAATTGAGGTGTCGGCACCTTCTCGGAGCCGTCTCACACTGACGGTCGGAGTCGCGGCGCAAGCGGGAGTCGGGCACCCGGGCGGGCCAGCCTGGTTCCGCCGCGCCCGAGGTGAGGGGGTTCTCCCGATCTGGGTGTGGGCAGGTCGCCCCGACCCCCCTGCTCGGTGCGACCTCCCGGAACGGTCCGACGGACGCCTGCCGCACTGCTGCCCGACACCGGGCCACTGATGAGGCAACGGTCGAACACGAGATTTGCCCGTCGCTGCTGGTGAACACGGTTGACACCCGAGAAGGGCTCGGCCAGGCGGGCCGCACGGGCAACCGGGGCCGCTCATGTACATCGTCGGTCCCCCGTCGCCGGCCTTGTTGTCGCCGGCCTTGTTGTCGCCGGCCTTGTTGTCGCCGGCCTCGTTGTCGCCGGCCTCGTTGCCCTGCGATGAGCCACCGCTACCCACCAGCCGACCAGCGGCGTAGCCGTCGATGTCGGTACCGATCGGCACCTCCGCCTGGTAGACCCCACCCACGGGGACCGAGCCCGTGGCAACGACCGTGTCTCCTTGGCGCAATTCCACGGCGACCTTTTCTCCCGTCGACAGCGAGTCGGTGGGAGACACGCATACGGCCAGCTGCTGGGTCGTGGCCGACTCGGCGGATCGGGCGCATCCGAAGAGGACGGCGGCTCCTGCGGCGGCGACGACGGTGCCGATGAGCGGGAGTCGCTGAGCCGGTGTCCGCACGACCACAGCCGACCAGCTCGCATCCGATCCGGGACTGATCGACACCAGATCGTGGCGAGGCGGGACCCTCACCGTGGACGTCAGCTGGGCAGGACGGTAGTCGGCGAGCTTCGCAACGACAGCGGCATGACCTCCGCGAGTCTCAGTCCAGGATGAGCCAGCCGTGCTCGGTCCGTAGCGGTGTGCCGGTCGGCTGCAGCGATTCGACCCATCCGCCGAGTTGGGCCACCTGATGAGTGAGCAGCTGCGCCTGGTAGATGGACATGCCTCTCGAGCTCAGGGAGTTCCGGTGCTGGTCGAGGTGCGCGACAGCTTCGGACAGGGTCTGAACCGCCTGCACGAGTAAGTGCAGTTGTGCCTGAACCGGGTCGCTCGGAGGCTGCTGACGCCGGCGGTGAGGGATCTGGTCCAGGGGCGGCTGGTCCGGCAGCGGCGCGTAGGGGTCGCTCATCAGTGGAGTGTGGCAGCGACCCCACGCCGACGTAGACGCTCGAGCGGCACGATCCGAACCAGGGGTGCGCGCGAGTCGCGGCCCGAGCGCAACGTGGCGTTGCCGCGAGATCGACCGTGGCTCCTCGGGGAGCGCCGCACAGGCCCTCGAACCGACCGTTGAAGGCCGCCGAGGGTGCGTGGGAGATGCCCGGAAGTCGAGGTAGGCCGAGACGTCCACGGTGGTGGTTCGGGGTCCGACCCCACCGACGCACCTCCGCCAGCGCGGCTGGGGGTCCCGGCAGTGCGGGCGCCGACCCTTGCATCATGATCGGCGCCCAGCGGGGCTCGACGACGACGCCGAGCGGGTTGTCGCGCGGGGGCGGTCGCAGGTGGTTGGCTGGGGGCATGCGCATCTTCTTCACCGGCGGCAGCGGCAAGGCCGGTCACCACGTCGCGCCGTACCTGGCCTCTCAGGGCCACCAGGTCACCAACGCCGACCTCACCCCACTGTCTCACCCCGACGTCACCGATCTCCGGGTCGACCTGACCGACGCGGGCCAGGTCTACTCGGCGATGGCCGGCGTGCCCACGGTGGCCGACTTCGACGACCCCGACCCTGTCGTCACCCAGGGGTCGGCGTACGACGCCGTCGTCCACTTCGCCGCGATCCCCCGGGTCCTGGCCGCCCCGGACACCACGACGTTCGCGACGAACATCCTGGGCCAGTACAACGTCCTGGAGGCCGCGACCCGGCTCGGCATCCGCAAGGTGGTCTTCGCCTCCTCCGAGACGACCTACGGCGTCTGCTTCGCCCAGGGCGAACGCAAGCCGCTCTACGTACCCGTCGACGAGGACCACCCCGTGGTGCCAGAGGACTCCTACGCCATCTCGAAGGTGGCGGGCGAGGTGGTCGCGCGCTCCTTCCACGCCCGCACCGGCGCGGACATCTACGGCCTGCGGATCAACAACGTCATCGAACCCCACGAATACGCCGAGAAGTTTCCGCCCTTCCTGGCCGACCCGTCGCTGCGTCGGCGCAACTTCTTCGCCTACATCGACACCCGCGACCTGGGCCAGATGACGCTGCGCGCCTTGCAGACCGATGGGCTCGGCTTCGAGATCTTCAACGTCGCCAACGCCGACATGTCGGTTGCCGCGACCACCCAGGAGATCCTCGACACCTTCTACGCCGGGGTCGAGGTGCGCCGCGAAATGGGTCGCGACGAGACGTTCTACAGCATCGACAAGGCCCGCGACCTCCTCGGCTACGCCCCGCAGCACTCCTGGCGCGACGTCCTGGCCGATCCCCACGGCGGGGTGTGAGCGTCGGGTCCCGCAGAAGGACTCGGAGCAGCGGCTGCCGCTGAGCGGGTGCCCGCGTCACCCGTGTCGGTCAGACCGGTGACTGCAGCAGTCGACGTGCGAGGTGCTCGTCGGTCACGAGCGAGGACAGCAGACCCGACTCGAGGACGGCGCGCACCGCCACGATCTTGCCCTGTCCGCCCGCGACGCCGATGACGTCGGGCACAGCCCTGAGCTGTTCCTCCGAGACGGCGACCCGGCGCGGGTCGAGACCAGGGACCCGACCCCCCTCCCGGTCGAACAGGATGGCACCCGTCTCCCCCACGACACCGCGGGCGGCGAATCGCGCCGTCTCCTCCTCCCCGAGGATGGCCGGGATCTGGGAGAGCTCGGTCGACCACGCGCCGATCGCCACCACGGCCTTGGTCACGCGGGGGTAGGCAGCGAAGGTGGCGCGGATGCCGCGGTGGGTGCGCAGGATGTCAGCCGTGCGCGCGTCCGGGACGACGATCGGGGCGAAGACCGGATAGACCCGGCCACCACCGGCTTCGCTGACCACCCGCGTGATGTCGATCGCGGTGGCGCCCAGGTCGCCGACCATGCCGGTGAGCTGGACGACGTCACAGCGGGCGATGCCCGACAGATGGCCCGTCATCGCCCGCAGGGTCCGGCCGCAGTCGATACCGAGCACGTCGTCAGGTGTGACGATCTCGCGCAGCAGTTCCGCTGCGACCTGTCCGAGTGGCTCCAGGACGGAGAGGTGCTCGTCCGTCTGAACCGCCAGCGCCCGCCGCAGCCCGTAACGCATGCGCAGTTCTTCGGAGAGCTCGTAGTCGATCCCCGAGGGCGCCCGAACGTCGACCCGGACGATGCCGGTCTGCACGGCCGTCGCCAGGATGCGTCCGACCTTGAAACGCGAGAGCCCCCGCTCCGTGGCGATCTCCACTCGCGAGAGCCCGTCGAGGTAGTGCCGACGGGCGATAGCCACCAGCTCGGCGGTCTGCTCAGGTCCCATCTGCTCATGTGAGCAGACGCCTTGACTCCTGAGCAAACTCATCCGCATGATCTCGCTCCACGGGTTGAAAGCACGGAAGCGGAAGGAAACAGGCGTGTCGGCACCAGGGGTGGTGATGGGGGTCGACTCCTCCACCCAGTCCTGCAAGGTGGAACTGCGTGACAGCGCCACGGGGGCATTGCTCGCGACGGGGCGTGCACCGCACCCCGTCGCCATCGGGCCGCGCAGTGAGCAGGAGCCCACCGAATGGTGGGCCGCGTTGCGCATCGCCCTGTCCACCGCACTCTCGAACGCAGGAATGGATGGTTGCGACGTCGCGGCCGTCTCGATCGCGGCCCAATGTCACGGCCTCGTCGCCCTCGGTGCTGCCGACGAGGTTCTGCGACCTGCAAAACTCTGGAACGACACCACGTCCACCGCTGCGCTGGGGCGGTTGCGCGAGTTCATCGACGCGCCGACCTGGGCCCGGCGCACCGGATCGGTACCGACGGCGGCGTTCACCATCGCCAAGATCGCCTGGCTCGCCCAGCATGAACCCCACAACCTCCGGGCCCTGCGCACGATCCTGCTGCCGCACGACTACCTCACCTTCCGACTGACCGGGGAACGCGTCACCGACCGCTCGGAGGCCTCGGGGACGGGTTATTACGACGCCTCCGCCCACGGTGGCCGCGGAGCCTACGTACCCGACCTGCTCGAGTTGATCGATCCCGACAAGGACTGGGGATCGCTGTTGCCACATGTGCTCGGGCCGTCCGAAGCCGCGGGCCGCATCCTGCCCGCGGTGGCCGAGGAACTCGGTCTGCGCCCGAACACCGTCGTTGCCGCGGGGGGTGGGGACCAGCATGCGGCTGCCCTCGGGCTCGGTGTGGAACCCGGTGACGTGACGTTCTCCCTGGGCACCAGCGGTGTGGTCTTCACCCCGAGCACGACCCCGGTCCACGACGAGGCGGGGATCGTCGACGGGGTCGCCGACATGACCGGTGGGTACCTCCCCCTCGTCTCC
>JBPBQU010000032.1:0-7232 GCA_050955085.1 Janthinobacterium lividum
ACCTGGTGCGCCACCCCCGGCACTGGACGGTGTTCGCCTCCGCGTCGGCGCCGGATCCCGCGGAACTGCGCGCCGAACTGCTCGCGGTGGTGGGTGCGGACGGCGGGGTTGGCGTCCCGATCGCCACCACGGGCCGGGCGGGACGCTCCCCGGGCGATGCGCTGCGGGTCGCCTACCGTCGTCGCCTCGTCGGGCTCGCGGGTCGCGACCTGTCCTCTCCGGAACCCGCTGCCGTCCTGCACGTCACCTCCGCCGAACTCGCCGACCTCGCGGCCGCCGCACTGGAGTCGGCGCTCGCGATCGCGCGCTCGGAGCAGCGCGACGACACCCACCTGAGCACCCGTATCGCGGTGATCGGCATGGGCAAGACCGGCGGGCGGGAACTGAACTACCTTTCCGACGTCGACGTCGTCTACGTCGTGGAACCCACGGCGGGTGTGGACGAAACCCTCGCGCTGCAGGCCGGGACGAAACTCGCGGCCGCGCTGCAACGCATCTGCTCGGCCTCGAGCGCCGAGGGGACGTTGTGGGAGGTCGACGCCGGGTTGCGCCCGGAGGGCAAACAGGGACCGCTCGTCCGCACCCTGGCCAGCCACCTCGGGTACTACCGCCGGTGGGCGAAGACATGGGAGTTCCAGGCCCTGCTGAAGGCCCGCCCTGTCGCGGGTGACGTCGAGCTGGGCCGGGCCTACGTCGAGTCGGTCGCCCCCATGATCTGGGGGGCCAGCGCCCGCGAGGGTTTCGTCACCGATGTGCAGGCCATGCGCCGTCGGGTGGAGTCACTCGTCCCCAGCAAGGAGGCGGATCGCCAGCTCAAACTCGGCAGCGGTGGTCTGCGAGACGTCGAGTTCAGTATCCAGTTGTTGCAGATGGTGCACGGTCGCAGTGACGAACGTCTGCGGCGCAGCGCTAACACCCTCGAGGCACTCGACGATCTCGCGGCCTACGGTTACGTCGGACGCCATGACGCGGGTGAGCTCGACCGTGACTACCGCGTGCTGCGCGCTCTCGAGCACCGTATCCAGGTGCACCGCATGCGTCGCACCCACGTCCTGCCGACCAACCCGGTCGACCTGCGTCGTCTCGGGCGCGCGCTCATGCTGCGTGCTGAACCGGTCGCGCAGCTCGACGAGGTCTGGCGCGCGACCCGGCGCGACGTGCGACGGTTGCACGAGAAGCTGTTCTACCGTCCGCTGCTCACGGCGGTCGCACGGTTGTCCGCAGCGGATGCCCGCATCGACGCGCAGCTCAGCCCCGAGGCGGCCCGCGAACGCCTCGCCGCGCTGGGCTACCGCGACCCCGCAGGGGCGTTGCACCACCTCGAGGCGCTCACGGCCGGTGTGAGTCGGCGCGCCAGCATCCAGCGGACGCTGCTCCCCGTCATGCTCGGCTGGTTCGCCGACGGTGCCGATCCCGACGCCGGGCTGCTCGCCTTCCGGCAGGTGTCCGAGGCGCTCGCCGGGACCCAGTGGTACCTCACGATGTTGCGCGACTCGGGGGCCGCGGCGCAACGCCTCGCCATCGTCCTCTCCGCTGCCCGGTTGCCTGCGGACCTGCTGCTGCGTAGTCCGGAGGTCGTCTCGGTCCTGGCCGACGACGACCGGCTCGCGCCCTACGACGTGTCCGAGGTCATCGCCGATGCCGAGGCCGCCGCTGCCCGCCGCCCCGACGTGTCACAGGCTGTCGGCGCGGCCCGTGGCGTGCGTCGGCGCGAACTGTTCCGCACCGTCGTCGCGGACCTCGTCGGCGTGCGCGACCTCGCCGGTGTGGGCCGGGCGCTGGCCGACGCCGACCAGGCGACCCTGCACGTCGCGCTGGCGGCGAGTGTGCGCGAGGTCGAGCACCGCACCGGTGCACCGTTACCCACCCGGCTGCTCGTCGTCGGCATGGGCCGCCTCGGCGCCGCGGAAACTGGTTACGGCAGCGACGCGGACGTCCTCTTCGTCCACGAACCCCTCCCTGGAGCTGCCGAGGCGCAGGCTCAGCAGGCCGCGACGGACGTCGTCACCGAGCTGCGCCGCCAGCTCGGATCGGCCGGGGTCGATCCGGTGCTCGAGGTCGACGCGGATCTACGACCCGAGGGCCGTAACGGCCCGCTCGTGCGCTCGTTGTCCAGCTACCGCGCCTACTATGAACGCTGGTCGCAACCCTGGGAGATGCAGGCGTTGTTGCGTGCTCGTCCGGTCGCCGGTGACGCCGACCTGGGTGCCGAGTTCCTGGCGATCATCGATCCGTTGCGCTGGCCGGCCGGCGGATTGTCGGACGCCGACGTTCGCGAGGTGCGCCGGATCAAGGCCCGCGTCGAGGCCGAACGGCTGCCCCGAGGTGCGGACCCGTTGCGGCACCTGAAATTGGGGCGCGGTGGAACCTCCGACGTGGAGTGGACTGCGCAGCTTCTGCAACTGCAGCATGCAGGTGAACACCTGAGCCTGCGCACGATGTCGACCCCGGGGGCGCTGACCGCAGCCGTGGGCGCCGGTGTCCTCGACGCCGCCGACCGCGAGGTCCTGGTGCAGGCGTGGGACCTCGCCTCCCGCGCGCGCAACGCGCTGACGCTGTGGCGGGGGAAACCCGGTGATTCGCTGCCGACGCAGGCCCGCGACCTCGACGGGGTGGCCCGGTTGTTCGGTTTCGAACCGGGTGCCTCCGCGGAGTTCGAGGAGTTGTACCTGCGTACCACGCGGCGCTGTCGAGCCGTCGTGGAGCGGGTGTTCTACCGGGGGAGTGATTGATGGACAACGACCGTGTCGCGGGAGCGGTGACGGGTTCCGTTCTCGGTGACGTCGGTGGATCACGTCACGGAGTTCTCCGACCTCGCCCCGCTTGAGGACCGCCAGGGCGCGAGCGGACCTGATGTCCCCCGCTCCGGCCGTCGTCTCCGACGACACCCGGATAGCACTCGTCGTCGCGCTGCTCCCGCCGGGGTCCACGTCCGCCGGCGCCCGGTTCCGACCCCTCGTGGGCGCCTTCGCCGCGACGACTCGGGCAGACGTGTGGCCGGCGGAGTTCTCGGCGCGGTACCGGCGCGAGCTCACCCGCCGTCGCGCCCAGAGCGGGGGTCGGCGCTGTGCTGGACGACCTCCCGGCTCGAACCGAGCAGGGCGTGCAGTCGGCGGGCCGCGGCGGGGAACGCCTCGTCGGCGACCTCTTCCGACCGGCCGTCCTCGGAGGTGACCTGGAGGGTCAGGACGACGTTGGCGTCGAGGCCGTAGGCGTAGGTGACATCGTGCCAACCGCCGAGAGAATGCACGGGCCAGCGGAACGCCTGGACACCCGGGACGGGGGAGCGCCGCTGCTGGGCGCGTGGGGCACCGCCGGGGTAGGTCACGTCGACCTCCGTGCCATCCCACGTGAACGACGACCGCGGCCCGCACGCCCCCAACGAGATCAGGGTCTCGCGCAACGAACTCACGGCCCCGGCCTGGGTGGGATAGGCGGTGACCGTCGTCCAGATGCCCTGGACGTGGCCGCTGTCACCTCGGTACAACGCCCGCAGGGTGTCACCCGAGCGGCCGTCGTCACTGTGCTGGGTGATGTCCGCATCGGTTTCGGCCAGCCCGCAGGCGGGTTGGCGGCCTGCGACGTGCGGGAAGGCCGCGTGGGCTCCGGTGACCGACCAGGAGACCCCCGGGGATCGGCCCTTTGTGGATGAGCCTTCGCTGCGAAGGTCCCCGGCGCGCAGGAGCCCGGGGCGCAGGTCGCGCGACACCCAGGACACCGGGGGTGTGGTCTCCGGGGACAACTGCGGCAGGGCGCTCGACGCGGAGGCTGTTGCAGGCACGACGTGCGGGAGGGCCAGGATCGCACTCGCGACGCCCACCAGGCTGACCACGGCGCTCCTGCGTCGGGCCACCCGCGAGCGCAGTACCGGCCACCTCCCGGCGCTGTGGGGCGACGCTGGAGGGATGCGTGTCACCCCTTGCGCAGCAACGGCATCACATCGGCACTGAACTGGGAGAGAAAGCGCGTCTGGTCCTCACCCGGGGCGTGGAAGACGAGATGGGTGAAACCCGCGTCGACGTATTCCTGCACGGCGGCGGCCACGTCGGCCGGGTCGGAGGCGACGATCCAGCGCTTGGCGACCTGCTCGATGGGCAGCTCGTCGGCGAGGCGGGCCATCTCGATCGGGTCGTGGACACTCGCTTTCTGGTCCGGGGTCAACGACAACGGGGCCCAGAACCGGGTGTTCTCCAGCGCCTTCACTGGGTCCTCGTCGAAGGACAACTTGATCTCGATGGTGCGCTCTATCGCCTCGGGGGCGCGTTGGGAGAGCGAGAGACCCTCCTCCAAGGAGGGCAGCAGGGTCTCCCGGTACAGGTCCATCCCCTTGCCCGAGGTGCAGATGTAACCGTCCCCCGCGCGGCCCGCGTACTTGGTGACCCCCGGTCCACCGCCCGCGATGTAGATCGGGACGGGCTTCTCGGGCCGGTCGTAGACGGTCGCGTCGTGCAGGCGGTAGTACTCGCCCTCGAAGGTGACGCGCTCCTCCGACCACAACTGCTTGATGAGGCGCACGGCTTCGCGCAGCCGCGCGAATCGCTCTCTCGTCTCGGGGAAGTCGGCGCCGACGGCGGTCTCGTTGAGCGCCTCACCCGTGCCGACGCCGAGGATGGCGCGGCCCGGAGCCAGGCAGCCCAGCGTCGCGAACGCCTGGGCGATGACGGCGGGGTTGTACCGCAGTGTCGGAGTCAGAACGCTGGTGCCCAGCTGCACCTGCGACGTCTTCGCCGCGACCCACGGCAGCCACACGAGGGCCGAGGGGGCGTGGCCGTCGACGTGTCGCCACGGCTGGAAGTGGTCGGAGATCCACACCGAGTCCAGGCCCTGTTCCTCGGCCTGAACCGCGAAGTCGGCGAGCTGCCCGGGGGCGAATTGCTCGGCCGAGGCCTTGTAACCCAACTTCAAGGGCCGTCCGTGCGTGTCCACCGTGTCTGCCACCGCTCTGCTCTCCTCATGTCGCGATAGGTGTCAATCTAGTGCTCCTTCCGGGTGGCGACGTGTTCGAAAGCGGCGCCAAGGGCTCCGTCCATCGCTAGCGTCGTCGCCGTCGTCTTCCCTGAAGAGCTCCGGAGGAACAGCTGTGATCCGCATCCTGCCTGCGTTCATCGAACTGGCCCTGCTGGTGTTCTGCCTGATCGACTGCATCCAGACCGACTCCCTGCTGGTGCGGAACCTGAGCAAGGGCACCTGGGTCGTGATCATCATCATCCTCCCGCTCGTGGGCGGGATCGCCTGGCTGGTGGCGGGTCGGCCGGAACACGTGCGGCGGCGCAGTGGCGTCTGGTATTCCGACCGTACGGGGTTTCCGGAGTGGACCCGGCCCCAGGGTCCGAGCGCTGCGGACATCGACGCCCGGGTGGCCGGCGATCAGGCCCGGGTCGACGCCGAACACGAGGCCGCCGTGCGACGCGCCCGCCGGGAGTCCTGAGCGTGGGGGACATGATCGGTCGAGCAACGTACGGGGCCGCGCGGAGGGCACTTCCCCCTGAGGGTCGACTGCGGTAGGAAGGCCGCAGCCGATCACCGCCGGAGCGAGGCCCCTGGAGAACCGTGTCGACCACCCCTGACGTCGTCGAGTTCAGCCCCACCCCGGAGCACTACGCGTGGACGTTCGGGGGTGTCGCCCCGGTGCTCACGGTGCGCCCCGGGACGGCGCTGAAACTGTGGAGCGACGACGCCTTCTGCGGCCGGTTGCGTTCCACCGCAGACCTCGCGAGCGCGTCGCTGGACATGCCGTTCGTCAACCCGCAGACGGGCCCGTTCTTCGTCGAGGGGGCGCAACCCGGCGACACCCTGGTGCTCCACCTCGTCGATCTGCGCCCCGCGCGGACCTGGGGGGTCTCGGCACTCATACCGTTCTTCGGCGGGCTCACCGGCACGGACCGGACCGCCACCCTGCAACCGCCACTGCCCGAACGCACATGGATCTACCAGCTCGACTCCGACGCGGGAACGGTCGCGTTCGAGGCCGCGTCGGGGGCGTTCAGCCTGGCGTTGCCGGTGGAACCCATGTTGGGCACGGTCGGGGTGGCGCCCGCCGCGGGGGAGGTGCGGTCCTCGCTCGTGCCGGACACCTTCGGCGGGAACATGGACACCCCCGAGATGAAGGCCGGGACGACGGTCTACCTGCGGGTGAACGTGCCCGGTGCACTGTTCTCGATCGGGGACGGGCACTACCGCCAGGGCGAGGGTGAATCCTGCGGGACGGCCGTCGAAGGTGCGATGAACTCCCTGGTGCTGGTCGACCTGCTCAAGGGTGAGGCCTCCGCGGGTGGACCGGCGTGGCCGCGACTGGAGAGTGATGACCACCTGACGGTCGTGGGGTCGACCCGACCGCTCGAGGACGCCTGGCGGGTGGGACAGGTCGACGCGGTGGGTTGGCTCGGGGACCTGTTCGGACTCGACACCCTCGACGCGTACCAGCTGCTGTCGCAGGTCAGCGAGGTACCGCTCGCCAACGTGGTCGACGCGAACTACAGCGTCACGACGAAACTGCCCAAGCGGCTGCTGCCGCCGACTGCCGCCTACCAGGGAATGCACGAGCGGATGCGCGGGCTTGCCGCGCAGCTGCGGTAGGGGGGGCGTGGACCTGCAGCTGGAGGGCGCCCGTGTCCTCGTGACCGGTGGGACACGCGGCATCGGTGCGGCCTGCGTCGCGGCGTTCCTCGCCGAGGGCGCGGACGTGTCGATGTGTGCGCGCACCGAGAAGGACGTGGAGCGTGCCGTGGCCACCCCGCCACCGGGTGGCCGGCTCATCGGGCGCGCCGTCGACGTCTCGGACCGCGCAGCGGTGCAGGCATGGGTGGACGACAGTGCCGAGGAGCTCGGCGGGATCGACGCGGTCGTGGCCAACGTGTCCGCGATCGCGGCCGCCAACGATCAGGAGAGCTGGCAACTGTCGATCGAGGTGGACCTCATGGGAACCGTCGCCCTCGTGGACGCCGCCCTGCCCCATCTGCGACGCAGCGGATCCGGTTCGATCGTGACGATCGGTTCCGTCTCCGCTCGAGAGGTCGACGCCTTCGCCGGGCCCTACGCAACGGTCAAGGCGGCGCTCGTCGCCTACACCCAGGGCCTGGCCCACCAGCTCGCAGGGGACGGGGTGCGGGCCAACACGGTCTCACCCGGGAACACCTATTTCGAGGGTGGGGTGTGGCAGCTCACCGAACGCAACGACCCGGAGTTCTTCGCCGAAGCCCTCGCCCTGAACCTGGATCCACCGCTGTGGATAA
>JBPBQU010000033.1:0-7219 GCA_050955085.1 Janthinobacterium lividum
GTGGGCATCCTCATCGCCACCATCGTCGGCGCCAGCGAGAAGGTCTCCTGGCGCATCTCGATCGGCGCCGCCTCGGTGCCCGCGGCGTTGATGTTCGTGTTGATGCTCCGCCTGCCCGAGAGCCCGCGTTGGCTGCTCAAGGCCGATCAGGTCGATCGCGCCCGCGAGGCGCTCGAACGCGTTCGCCCTCAAGGCGTCGATGTCTCCGACGAGCTGGACGACATGGGCGCCCTGGTCCACGCCGAGGGCACAGCGGGCACCCGCGGTTGGCGGGGGCTGAAGGAGGCATGGGTGCGGCCGGCGTTGATCATCGGGTGCGGTCTCGCGGTCTTCACCCAGTTGTCCGGGATCGAGATGATCGTCTACTACTCCCCGACGATCCTCACCGACAACGGTTTCTCCACGAGCACCGCACTCCACGTCTCGGTGGCCCTCGGGGCGACCTACCTCGTCACCCAGCTCATCGGCCTCGCCATCATCGACCGCGTGGGTCGGCGGCGGTTGACGCTGCTGACCCTGCCGATCGCCGCGCTGGCGCTGGTGGTTCTGGGCACGTTCTTCGTCACAGGCAACAGCGGCAAGGATCAGGTGCCTTACATCATCACCACGATGGTGGTGTTCATGGCCTTCACCGCCGGCGGCATCCAGCTGATGGGTTGGCTCACCGGTTCGGAGATCTACCCGTTGGCCACCCGTTCTGCCGGTGCCGCAGCGCAATCGGCGTCACTGTGGGGTACCAACCTCCTCATCACGCTCACGCTGCTGACCATCATGGACACCATCGGTACCGGTCAGACCTTCTGGTTGTACGCGGCGTTCAACATCATCTCGTTCGTCTTCCTCTACCGGCGGATGCCCGAGCTCACCGGCCGTAGTCTGGAACAGATCGAGGGACGGCTGCACGAGGGCCGTTTCCGGCCGGCTGATTTCGCCGGGGACGACCGGAAACCCTCCCTCACCCGGTAGTCCGGGACGAGCACCCGGGGGCCGTTGCCCGCAACGGTCCTCGGGTGGTGGGTCGGGTCGGCGTGGGAGATCGGTGCGGTGGAGAGGAGAGATGTGGACCAGGGAGTCGTTGCACGCCGACGCCGCTCGCTCCTCGTCTCCGTGTCGGTCTCAGGTGTTCTCGTCGCGACGTCGATGGCCGCCTGCGGTTCCACCGACGACGCGGAGGAGTACCGAGGCGTCTGCGTCGATCAGGCGACGCAGCAACGCGTCGTCGACGAGGAGTGTCGTGCGGGCCACGGTGGCTTCGGTTGGCTGTACTTCGCTGCCGGGGCCCGTGCCGCGGGGATCGGGCAGCGGGTCAGTGGGGGGGTGGGTACGCCCCCCGCGCAGGCCCGGGCGGTCCCGGGTGGGGTACCCAGTGCCGGTGCGACGATCAGCCGCGGTGGTCTGGGTGGCGGCAGTGATTCCAGCGTGGGGGGCTGATGCGCCGTATCGCCTCACCGCTACGCCCGGACTGGCGCCGCATCGTGGAATCCCAAGGTTTGGCGTACGCCGTCGATCGCGACGAGTCCGGTCGTGAGGTGGCGTACTGGGACGAGTCGGCGGCCTACGAGTTCACCACCGCCGAAGCGGATGAGCTGGAAGCGGTGACGGAGGAGTTGCACGCCATGGCCATCACGGCCGCGCGGCGCATCCTCGACGACGACCGGCTCTACGCCAGCCTCGGGCTGCCCCCGCACGCGGCGGGAATGTTGCGGCGCTCCCTGGCGGCCATGCCCGGGGACCAACCGGCCGGTGGTTCTCTCTACGGCCGCTTCGACTTCGCCTACGACGGCAGCGGCCCGCCGTTGTTGCTGGAATACAACGCCGACACTCCCGCCGCGCTCGTCGAGGCCGCCGTGGTGCAGTGGCACTGGCTGGAGGACGTGCACCCGGAGCTGGACCAGGTGAACCTGCTGCACGAACGGTTGGTGGCGACCTGGCAGCGGTTACTACCCGGGGCGGGTGGGCAGCGGGTGCACGTCGCGGTGGGACAGACCGAACCGACGGAGGACTGGGTCACCACCGCGTACCTGCGAGACACCCTGCGCGAGGCGGGATTCGTCGATGTCGGTCTGTGCATGGAGGACATCGGCTGGTGGCAGGAGGGTGGACGGTTCCTCGATCTGGACCGTCAGCCCATCGAGGTCTGTTTCGCCATGTACCCCTGGGAGTGGATGCTTTCCGAGCGATTCGGGCCGCTGCTCGATGCGCCGTCGGCCCGGATCCGCTGGATCGAGCCGATGTGGAAGACCCTGCTGTCGTCGAAGACCTTGCTGGTGGCGTTGTGGCAGGAGTTCGAGGGCCACCCGAACCTGTTACCGGCCTGGTTGGACGAACCCACCCCGGGGTCGGTCGAGGCGCGCCGCGGTTACGTGGCCAAACCCGTCCACGGGTGGGAAGGCGCGGGGGTCAGGATCAGCGCGCCGGGGATCGAGGTGTCGAGCGCGCCGGGGCATACGGCGGGCCAGGCTCTGGTGTACCAGCAGTTCGTGGAGCTGCCCGACTTCGACGGGAACCGCCCGGTGGTGGGCAGTTGGATGATCGCGGAGCATGCGTCGGGTCTGGGGGTGCGCGAGTCGACCTCACTGATCACCGACACGTCCGCACGTTTCGTCCCGCATTACCTCAAGGCACCGCGTTCGACACCGGAGCAGATCTCGGCGTGGTTGTCGCAGTGACCGATTCGAGGAGAAACCTGTGCTCGCCAGTCTGGGATACGCAACCGCCTACTCGCTGGTCGGGGCGTTGCTGCTCGTCGTCGGTTACTTCGTGCTGGACCTGTTGACGCCGGGAAAACTCGCTGAGCAGATCTGGGTCCAGCGTTCGGTGAACGCGGCCGTCGTCCTGTCGGCGGGATTCCTCGGTCTGGGGTTGGTGGTCTTCGCGGCGATCTGGACCAACGCCGACAGCGGGTTCGGGGCGGCGCTGGGCTGGACCGTGGCGTTCGGGCTGCTCGGGGTCCTCTTGCAGGCGCTTGCGGGTGCCGTTCTCGAAGTCCTCACCCCGGGCCGGATGCGCGACGTCCTGGTCTCGCGGGACCTGCATCCGGCGAGCATCGTCCTCGCCACCGTTCAGCTGGCCATGTCGCTGGCCGTGGTGGCCTCCATCTGGTGACGGACAGCTGATCAGAGCGGGTCGGCGAGGCGGTGCAGGAACCGCTGGGTGCGTTCCTCCCGCGGTGCTCCCAGCACTGCTGCGGGTGCTCCACGTTCCACGATGACGCCACCGTCCATGAACAGGACCTCGTCGGCCACCTGCTGGGCGAAGCGCATCTCGTGGGTCACCACCACCATCGTCCAGCCCTCGGAGGCGAGGTCCTTCATGACGGCCAGCACCTCACCGACGAGTTCCGGGTCGAGCGCGGACGTCGGTTCGTCGAACAGCACGATCTTCGGCCTGATGGCCAGGGCGCGGGCGATCCCGACGCGCTGCTGCTGACCACCCGAGAGTTCGTAGGGGAGCTGATCCGCCTTCTCCCGCAGACCCACCCGGTCCAACAGAGCGAGCGCGTCGGCCCGCACCTCCTCGCGCGGACGGCGCTGGACGACGATCGGACCTTCCATCACGTTCGCCAGCACGCTGAGGTGCGGGAACAGGTTGTGGCTCTGGAAGACCATGCCGCTCTGGGCACGCAATCGCGTCACGGCGCGCTTGTCCGGGCGGGCACCCGGCGAGAACGTGACGGTCTCCTCCCCGATGCGCACCGTCCCGGCGTCAGGGACCTCGAGCACGTTCAGCGAGCGCAACACGGTGGTCTTGCCGGAACCCGACGGCCCGATGAGAACGGTCACCGAACCCGGTGTCGCCGACAGGTCGATCCCGCGCAGCACGTGGTTGGTACCGAAGGACTTCTGGAGTCCGCTCACCTCCAGCAGCGCGATACCGGGTTCACTCACCGGGCCACGTACCTGTTCAACCGGGTCTCCAAACGTGATTGCGTGAACGACAGGACCAGGCAGATGACCCAGTAGTAGACGGCCGCGACGCTGTAGAGGACGAAGAACTGATAGGTGGGGGCGGCGATCTCCTGGGCCTTGCGCAGGAGTTCGACGACCTGGATGCCCGAGGCCAGCGAGGTGTCCTTCACCAGCGAGATCAGCTCGTTCGACAGCGGGGGGACGGAGAGCCGGGTGGCCTGCGGCAGGACGATGCGGCGCAGGGTCGTGGGGTAGCTCATACCCACCGTCAGCGCCGCCTCGGTCTGCCCTTTGGGCACCGCGAGGATCGCGGCCCGCAGCACCTCGGAGGCGTACCCGCCGATGTTGAGGGTGAAGGCGATGCAGGCGCTGGGGAACGGGTCGATGATCACCCCCAGCTCGGGCAACGCGTAGTAGATGATGAACAGCTGCAGCAGTAGCGGGGTACCGCGGATGATCGACACGTAGAACCGGGCGAGTGCCGAGACCACCCCGACGGTCGACAACCGCATGAGTGCCACGACCAGCGCGAGGACCAACCCCAGCACGAAACTGATCGCGGTGAGCGGGATGGTCCCGCGCAGGGTTCCGCTCAGCAGCGGGCCGAGGGATTCCCGGACCAGGCCCCAGGTGCCGTCGTCCATCAGCCGGCGGCCGGGCCGGACACGTCTTGTGCGAACCAGGTCTGGGAGATCTTCGCGAGCGTCCCGTCGGCGCGCAGGGCGGTGAGCGCGCCGCTCACCTGCGTGGCCAGTTGAGTTTCGTCCTTGCGGAAGGCGAAGGCCTGCTCGGTGCGGCCCGGGGTCTCCGCGGCGATCTTGATGCCGGTGTCACCAGAGGTCTTGAGGTAGTCCAGCACCGCGAGGTTGTCGTTGACGAGGACGTCGACGCGACCCTGCTTGAGGAGGGTGACGGCCTGGGTGAAGCCTTCGACTCCGACGACGGTCGCGCCGGCGTCGGTGGCTGTCTGCGCCCAGTTGCTCGTCGTCGACTGCGCCGAGGTCTTGCCCTTGATGTCGGCGAGAGACGTGACGGAGGTGTCGTCGGCGCGGGTCACGACGACACCCGTCGACACCGTGTACGGCGTCGAGAAGGCGTACTTCGACTGGCGTTCAGGCGTGATCGAGACCTGGTTGGCGACGGCGTCGTAGCGTTTCGCCTCCAACCCGGCGAACATCGCGTCCCAGGTGTTCTCGGAGAACTCGACCTTGCGGCCCAGCTGCTTGCCGACGGCCTTCGCGACGTCGATGTCGTAGCCGACGAGCTCGTTGGAGGAGGTGTCGTGGTAGCTGAAGGGCGAATAGGTGCCCTCGGTGCCGAACGTCAGTGCCGCCGCCGAGGTGGCGGAACCGCTCTCGGACCCCCCACCGCCGCACGCGGCCAGGAGGCCGGAGAGGGCGAGAGCGCTGACGATGCCGAAGGTCCTGCGACGCATGGGGGTGCTTCTTCCTGTACTGCGTGCCCGCCGTGAGCACGCGTCTGGGTTCAGCACGACCGTATGGGGGTTCCATTCCCCGCGCACCTCCCCGGATCGCGGGCAGCCGCGGCGTGCGTCGATCGTCAGGGTGCGCCGACCTCCAGTTGGGAGCCCCATGGGTCGCGGAAGCGCAGCGTCGCGCCGTCGTCGGTGACCGGCACCCGGTGGTGGGCCAACCGGGCGGCGAGTGCGTCGACGTCGGGGCGCGAGGGCAACGAGATCGACACCTGCCCGAGGCCGATCGTCGCTGCCCGGGGCCCGGCACCCGCGCTCTGCCAGGTGTTCACGCCCAGGTGGTGGTGGTAACCACCGGCGGCGACGAACAGGGCCGAACCGACGTCGGCCATCACCTCGAAGCCGAGGGTGTCGACGTAGAAGGTGCGCGCGGTCGCGATGTCACCCACCTTCAGGTGCACGTGCCCCACGTCGGCCGGTTGCGGCGCCTCGGAGGCGAGGTTGTGGGTGATGAACGCGTTCGGATCGAGCGGGAGCGAGCCCATGACGACGCGGCCGTCGACGTATTGCCATTGCGAACGGGGGAGGTCGCAGTACAACTCGATCCCGTTGCCCTCGGGATCGGTGAAGTAGAACGCCTTCGACACCACGTGGTCCGCGGAGCCGACGAAGCGCGAACGCGGGTGGCGGGCGGCGCGCAGCACGGTGGCGGCCAGCGCCGCCGCGCTCGGGTAGAGCAGCGCCGTGTGGAACAACCCCGCCTGCCCGGGTTTCGCCAGTGGGAGGTCGGGGGTGTGTACGAGCACCTGCACCGGGGTGCCTGCGCGTCCGAGCACGACGACGTCCCCCGCGAGCGCCGGGACCGCGTCACGGGGGAGTTCCTGCAGTCCCAGGGCCGCCTGGTAGTACGCGCTGGTCGCGGCCAGGTCCCTCACGTGCAGGGTCACCGCCGACATCGCGGTCGAGGGTGGCAGCAGGAGTTCGCTGTCGGCGACGTTCGTCATGCCCTCGACTGTAACCCCGGGTACTTCAACCTGCAACTAATGCGGGCCGATGGGAGCCGGGAGGTCAGACCTGCGGGATCCGGCCGAGTCCGTCGGCGACCGGGATCGCGGCGAGCAGGCGCTGGGTGTGCTCCGACTGCGGGGCCGTCCACACCTGTTCGGTGGCTCCCTCCTCGACGACCCGACCGGCGTGCATCACCACGACCCGGTCGGCGATGAGCCGGACCACCGAGAGGTCGTGACTGATGAACAGCATCGACGCCCCCGAGGTCAGCGCGACCTCGCGCATGAGCGTCGCGATCTGCGCCTGCAGGGAGGCGTCCAGCGACGCGATGGGCTCGTCCCCGATGAGCAGGTCCGGCCCCGTGGCCATGACCCGGGCGATCGCGATGCGCTGACGCTGTCCGCCGGAGAACTCGTGCGGGTAGCGGCCCGCGACGTCCGCCGGCAGACCCACCCGGGCCAGCAACTCCGCGACCGGCGGCGCTCCGTCCGGGTTGATGGCCCGGCCGTCCTCGAGTTGGGAACCGACCCGGCGCCGCGGGTTGAGCGAGGCGTAGGGATTCTGGAACACCATCTGCATCCGCAGCAACCGCGGCGCACGCTTTCGCAAACCGTTGCGGACGATCTCGACCCCGTCGAAGCTCGCGGTCCCCGAATCGATGTCCACGAGTCCGGTAGCGACCTTAGCGAGCGTCGACTTCCCGCAACCGGACACCCCGACGAGCCCGACGACCTCACCCGCGCCGACGCGCAACGTGGCCCCGGACACCGCCGTCGACCGTCGTGCACCGCGTCCGTAGACGACGCTCACGTCGTCGAGCAGTAGTTCACCCGCCACCGTCCTGCCTCCTGTTCATGTGGGCCCTCTTGTT
>JBPBQU010000034.1:0-7110 GCA_050955085.1 Janthinobacterium lividum
CCTCTCCAGCCACTGTGTCCTGCCGCGTCCGGACTGGATCTCGATCGCGTGCGGACACGTGGCCGCGGGCGCGGCCGCCGTGGTGGGTCTGCCGGCGGACGGGGAACGCACTACGTTGACCGCCCCGTTCACCGCCGACCACGGGTACCTCCTCGCGCACCAGCACTGGGGTTTCTCGAATCATGCATCGGCCTGGTCGGCCGAGGTGTGGCGGCGGCACGCCTTCGACGAGGAACTCACGGCCACCGAGGACAAGGAATGGACCTGGCGGGCTCTGCAGGACGCCGGCCCGATGGTCGTCGATCCCCGGTTGTTCGTCCCGGGTCTGCACCGGCGATCTGCCGGGGTCCGTGCCTATCACGGGCGAATGGTCAAGGAGATCCGTTCCATCCAGCACCTGCGACCGCTCCCACCGTTCGGTGTCCGCCGGGCATTGGCCGAGTGGGTCGCCGTGCAGCCGACGGACCCCTTCCTCACCGGTGCCCGACCTCTCGGTCGTACCCGGTTGGTCGAGGTCGCGGCGCGCTGGCGGGCCGGACGAGGGAGGAAGGTCGGATGAGCGATCTGCAGGTTGCTGGACCGACACCCAGGAACCCAGGGTCGCGGCCGGTGCGGACAGCCGTCGTGCTGCCCGTCCGGGGTCACGCCCGACTGCTCGACGGCTGCCTCGCCGCGCTGGCGAACCAGGATCAGGCCCTCGACGAGATCGTGGTGGTCGACGACTCCCCGGACGCGTCACTGGAGCAGTTGCCAGGAGTGACCCTGGTCCGCAGCGGCGGCACCGGCCCCTACGCAGCGCGCAACGTGGGGTGGCGCACCACCGACGCCGACCTGATCTTCTTCCTCGACGCCCGATCCCGACCCCGGCCCGGCTGGGTCTCGGGCCTGGTGCCGGTCTTCAAGGATCCGGGGGTCGCCCTGGCCGGGTCCGAGGTTCTCGTCGACCCCGGAGCGAGCCTGGGGGCGCGAGCCTCGCACGAACAGCAGTTCTACCGGCTGCGCAACTACCTGGCCCGCCCGTTCTTCCTCCCCTACCTGCCCACGTGTAATCTCGTGGTGAGACGCCGAGACCTCGAAGCGGTCGAGGGGTTCTCGGAGGTGCGCAGCGGGGGGGACGCCGACTTCTGCTGGCGGGTGCTCTCACGTCCGGGGCGCCGCCTCGAGGCGGTGCAGACAGTCCTCATGGACTGGATTCCCCGTGACCGGGCCCGGGATTTCCTCGAGCAGAACTACCGCTACGGCAAGAGCAATCACCTGCTCCGCAGCCAGTGGGCGGCGCAGGGCGCGCCGATGGCCGCGGCCCGACCCCACGTCCCGCTGCTGCGGAGCCTGCTCGGCCTCTCGGCGCGGATGGCGGTGGCGCTCGCCCGTCGCGACGTGGAGCGGGAGGCGAAGTATCTGGCGTGGGCGGCCGGGGTCTGTTTCGATGTCGGTTACCGCATCGCCGTCGATCGGCAACGACTCACGTCCCGGTGGCGACGAGACGCGGTGGAGGCGACCTCCGGTGTGGTTCCCGCCGTCGGTCCGGACAAGACCCCGAACCCGGCGGACGCGGCACGGACCCCGGTGTGAGGGGTCCTGGCCTGAGGGGTCCTGCCCGTGCGGTGTCAGTCGCGGGTGAGGGTCGAGTCGGTGTCCCGGCGCGTCGGGAGGATCCGGGCCGGCACCCCGACGGCGGTCGCCCCGGTGGGAACGTCGCGCACGACCACCGCGTTGGCTCCCACCTTGGCGCCCGCGCCCACCGTGATGTTGCCGATGATCTTCGCGCCGGCGCCCAGATAGGAACCGTCCTCCACGACCGGGGGCAGGTCACCACCACTGACACCGAGCGTCACTCCGTGGTACAGCGTCACGTCGGAGCCGAGTCGGGACGAGGGATGCAGGACGACCCCACGACCGGAATGCGGGAGACGCAGTCGGGGCCCGGCGGGCACGCTGCGGGGGAGTTCCGCTCCGATGATCGCGCGTACCCAGATGCCGTCGAGAACGGAATGAGCCCGGCGCAACACGAATGCCCCGGCCCCGGGGCGGTCGTGGGTGGCCTGGCCCAGTCGCCAGATCGCCAACGTCGTGCGGGGTTCCCAATGGGGGTTCAGGGGGAGGTCGGTCCGGAAGGTGCTCCACCAGCGGTTCAGGTGATCTCGCATGTCGAGTTCCTTCCTCAGGTGGCTGCGTGCCCGCTCGGACACGTCACCACCGTACTGTTCACAGCGCTGCCGGCGGCAGGGGTGCCCGACCACGTCGTGCGGATCGAACCTCGGGTGCATCGAATGTCGGGCGGGTCACAACCGGAATGAGGCAATTCTTGCGACAGGGTCTGCGGAACGTCGCCCTCGACGTCACGAAGCGATCGGCGGCTGCCGCGAAGGCCGCCTACTGGCGGGTGAGGTTCACCAGGTGGCCGGCGCAGACGCCCCGGCGGGCTGGTTACTCCCTCCTGCTGCCGGTTCCCGGGGATCTCCCGGTATTCCTCGAACTCGCGCTCGACGTGTGTTCGCGCCAGTCGGGTGAGGATCGCCTCGAGACCCTGGTCATCCCCGACACCCGCACCCCCGAGATCGAGGCGATCGTCGAATCCTGGCGCGATCGGTGGCCCGGTGTCCTCCGGATCGTCGACCTGCCACGCCCGGAACGCTGGATACTGCCCTGGTTGAAGGATCCGGGACGCAACCACGGCGTCCAGTTGATCGCGGGAACGAACGCTGCCGTCGCCGATCACGTGATGCTGCATGACGCCGACCTGTTCATGCTCGACCCGACCTTGCACGACGACTCCTACCGGCGAGCGGTTCGCGAGGGGTTGGATGTCGTCGGGGTGGAAGGCGCCTGGGACGATTGGTACAACCGGCACCAGCGCACGCTGGCTGCGACGTGGGAGCAACTGAGCCGGATCGACTGGTTGCGATCGGTTGCACCGCACCGTCATCTCGGCCACGACGCGGTCCTGTGGGGTGAACGTCACACCTTCGACACGACGTTCTGGGCGCAGTGCCATACCGCGCAGGATCGGATCGTGGTCACCGGTGAGTCCGACCGGATCGTCCACTTCAACTACGTGATCAGTACCTACCGGCGGTTGCAGCGAACATCCGGCACCGTCCACGACGGCAACTTCCGCCTCCTGCTGATCAGGTTGTTCATCGACCTGTTCGCCAATGTGCCCGTTCCCTACGCCGTACCGGAACTCGACGACCTGGCTGCGGCCATCGGTGACGAGGGCGCGCGGGTGCACTACCTGGCGGCGGACGGTGCGGGATACCGTCGCTTCATCGCCAAGTTCCGCTCCGTCCTCGACGGCCCACTGGTCGATCCCACCCGGCGTCGTGCGGCGGACGAGGCGCTGGCGGAGTTCGAGCAGACGTTCGGCACCGAGGCGTCGGTGGACTCGATGGCGAAGGACGGAGTTGTGCAACGGTGAGCGAGATCCAAGGACTCGACCGCGCGGTGACGCCGGATCCCGGTGTCGTGCGGTTGGCCGATGTCACGGTGGTGATGCCCGCCAAGGATCGCGAGACGCTGATCGGCCGGGCGTTGGACAGCATCGACGCCCAGAGCGTCCGTCCGCGCGAGACGATCGTCGTCGACGACGGTTCCAGTGATGACACTGCCGGGATCGCCCGCGCGCACGGGGCGAGCGTCATCCGGTTGAACCTGAGTGGCGGTAGCGGGCCGGCGCGGAACCTGGGCATCGAGGCCGCCGGTACCCGCTGGATCGCTTTCCTGGATTCCGATGACGCCTGGGACCCGGACCATCTGGAGCGCACGTTGGCGGCTCTGGAGGATCACGGCGCATCCTTCGTCATGGCCGCCTCGCCCGGCAGGTCGGCCGGCGGGGTGGCGGGGCGCATCCAGGGAAACTCCTGGCCCCGCGACGTCATGCTCACCCCGATGGCCTTGTTGGCCCCCGGGGACCTCGTCTGCACCAGCGGGACGCTGGTACGCCGCGACGCACTGATCTCGGCGGGGTTGTTCAGGCCGCTGCGGCGAGCGCAGGACCTCGACATGTGGGTGCGCGTCCTCGAACAGGGGAGCGGGATCGCGTTGAGCCACCCGACCGTGACCTACTACCTGCACGGTGCGCAGGCGTCGAACGACAAACACCTGATGCGGGAATGTTTCGATCGAATCGTCGAGGACGTCTCACACCGTCCGTGGTTCACGGCCAAGGATTACGACCGTTGCTATGCACGCGTCCGGTGGGACGACATGCGGGAGGCGCAGGCAGCGAGGGGGATGTCCGAGTTCATCGGGCACGTCCTCTGGTTCGCGCGACGGCCGCACACGTTCCCGCCGTTGGTGCGTCTGCTGCGCCAGCGCCGCCTCAGCCGCCGACGCGTGCGGGAGTCCGAGGTCGGTTCTGTGGTGGGGCGACCTGTCAGCTGACCGGCTTGCCGAAATCGACCGGCATGGCCTGCATCTTGTCCCACGGGAAGTTCTTCATGATCAGGTAGGTCGGGGTCATCTTGCCGTTCACCGTGCGCAGGGCGTCCCAGGGGTCGACGCCGGTGTCCGCCTTGACGGCAGCGCCACTCTCGGTGCTGACGGCCACGGCACCGGATTTGTCGGTGACGATGAAACCGTAGTTCTGAGCCGCCTTGGCGATCATTTTGGCGATGGGGTGAAGGTTGAGTGCGTCCACGTTCACCGACGGGTCGAGCCGCAGCCGCATCCCGGCGGGGATGGCGTTGGGGTCCATCGAGTTCCCGTCACTGCGCTGCGCCGGCCAGCTGAAGGTCTTGTAGTTCATGATGTCCGGGATGGCGAGCGAGAGGGCGTGGTCGACGTGACCGGCCTGCGCCTCCCTGATCCCGACCGATCCGGCGGAGACGGCGAGTCCGCTGGCGCTGGCCCCGAACCCGTTCGAGAAGTAGCCATAGCTGGTGGAGACGTTGTCGATACGCCCGCCCCAGCACGCCTGCCAGGCACCGTTCACCTTCTTGGCCTTCCAGAACTCCCAGAGCTGGTCGGTCTGGGGGGAGTAGACGGTCAGTTGGGCGTCGGTGCCGGTAGCCGGAACCGCGGTGTCGGGGATCGGAACCGCGCTGAACTGGCCGCCGTCACCGAGGAGGCCCTTGGGGGTGTAGGCCTTCTTCTGGCAGTTGTCCCAGTTCACGTTGACCTTGGCCTGGTCCGCGCTGACGGTGTAGATGCTGGTGTTGTACTGGGTGATGTTGGTCGCGGCTGTTCCGCCGTAGTAAGTCGCGACCTGTGCGGAGAGGTTGCTCACGAGTGCAGCCGAGTTGCTGTTCAGCGGGGCGGTGGAGATGTTCTGGCGCCACACGCTGGTGTTCGAGAAGGCCGTGCCGATCGGCCCCCGGTCGTCGATGATCGCGTTCACCAGGGTCGGCGACACCGTCGCCCGCGCCTGCCGGCTGACGGCGGGGGAGGTGACGGCGGGGGTTTTGGCGGCGGCCGACGCAGCCTGCGGGGCGAGGAGCACGGCGCTGACGGCGGCGGCGGTGATGATCTTGAGGGAGAGTGTGGTGCGCATCAGGGGCTCCTCAGCGGTGGGTTGGCTACCCCAAATGAATCGGCGCGTGAGGTGGGAGGGCTGTTGGTGTGGACGGGTCTGCAACTGGGATGAGAGCCGATTGCAGTAGTTTGATTCCGGTTTGTTCGAGCTGCGGTCAATTAACCGGCGGGAAGGCCCAGTACTCGCGTCGCCTGTTCGGGCTAGAGCGTGAAGCTCACGCTGTGCAAGGCTGAACGCGGTGATTGTTGCGCCGACCGGGGTCCGGATCTACCGCGATCAGAACGCGGTGTCACGGCTGCTCATCACAGGTCGACGTTCGGTGACAGCTACGGCTCTATCGACACGGGAGGGGATGATATGACCGTTCCGATCTCCACTGAGCGTCACCGCCGCGCGGGTGTGGTCCGACCCGGCCCGCGGGGCACGTTCTGGTGAACCCGACCCGCCGAGCAGACCGTGATCCGTGCATCGACGCCCTGGCGGCAAGGCCCCCCACAGCGCGCTGCTCGCGTCGGTGGTCGTTGATCGTGGCCTCCCTGGTGGCGGTGGTCGTCCTGCTCGCGGTCGTCCTGGTGCGCAGTCAGCGACCCGAGTCCCCGGCGACCCCCGCGTTGCCGGTGATTCCCGCGTTGCCGGCGCCGGCGGCGGCCGACTATCCGTTCGGCGACGCCAGCGAATGGCGTCGCGACGTGAGGTCGGCCCCGGTCGCTGCTGAGTCGGCGACGCTCGTCCAGTCGCTGGCCCGTCAGGTGGCAGACCACTACGGGGGCGTCGCGGCCTTCAACGTGAACTCGTACACCGCGAGCTTTTACCCGGTCGGACCCGACGTCGCCACCGTGGACGTGGAGTGGGACAACTGCCAGGACAAGGACTACACGCCCCGGGGCCTACTCGGTGCAGGAGGTCAGTTCACGGCCATCCCCATCCCGGACACCGCCCAGCCCAGCGCGGGTCGCGACGCCCAGCTCACGGTCTACTCACCTGCGACCGACCAGCTGTGGGAATTGTGGCGTGCCCGTCGCACCGGCGGACACTGGCAGGCGTGCTGGGGTGGCCGGATCGATCATGTGTCGCACTCACCGGGTTTCTTCACCCACGGTTTCGGCGCCAGCGCCAGCGGCCTGGCGATCTCCGGCGGGATGGTCTGGGTCGACGACGCCCAGGCGGGGCGCATCGACCATGCCCTGTCGCTGGCCGTCATCGACGTCCGGCACTGGAAGACCGTCAGCTGGCCGGCGCAGCGCAGTGACGGTGGCGATCACGCCGAGACCGCGATCCCCGAAGGCACCCGTTTCCGCCTCGACCCCTCCCTCGACCTCGACACCCTCGCGCTCTCCCCGATGGCACGGATGGTCGCCCGCGCCGCTCAGACCTACGGGTTCATCGTGACGGACCGCTCCGGTGCCGTTGCCGTCACGGCACAGAGCGGCGCCGCCGCTGTCACAACGCAGAGCGGCGCCGCCGCTGTCACAACGCAGAGCGGCGCCGCCGCTGGGGACGGGCCGTGGCCGGGGTTGCTGGGGGGTGCACCCTCTTACCAGGTGATGGCCGACTTCCCCTGGGATCAGCTGCAGGCGTTGCCGATGAACTTCGCCAGACCGGCGCCGTGAACGAGCACCCGGTCCTCGGGAGGTGGC
>JBPBQU010000035.1:0-6976 GCA_050955085.1 Janthinobacterium lividum
CGAGGCCGCCCCCGACACGATCCGCCGGGCGCACGCGACCCACCCCATCACCGCGCTGCAGACCGAGTGGTCGCTGTGGACGCGTGAGGTCGAGGTGGACGGCGTCCTCGACACCGTGCGAGAACTCGGCATCGGCTTCGTCGCGTACTCCCCGCTGGGCCGGGGTTTCCTGTCCGGCGCCATCCGCAGTGTGGACGATCTCGCGGCGGACGACTTCCGCCGCAACAACCCCCGGTTTCAGGGGGAGAACTTCACGAAGAACCTCGCGCTGGTCGACGAGGTGCGCCAGCTCGCCGAGGCCAAGGGAGTCACGGCGAGTCAGATCGCCCTCGCCTGGTTGTTCGCGAAGGGGCCCGACGTCGTCCCCATCCCCGGCACGAAACGCCGCAGCTACCTCACGGAGAACATTGCCGCGATCGAGGTCGAGCTGACGGGCGACGACCTCGACGCCCTGGAGCGGGTACTGCCCGTCGGCGGCAGTGCGGGTGATCGGTACCCGGACATGGCGTTGGTGCGGCGCTGATCCTGCGGAACCGGTCGGGGGCGTCCCCTCGCCTCGATTCGGAACCGCCGTCACGGTGTTGGAAGCACCGAGCTTGGTGATGTCGTGGGCGGGGCGCCACTTCCGATTCGTCATGGGTGTCCACACGTCGGGTGTGACGAGGCAGAACCTGTCCCCCGGGGTCGCCACCCCAAACTCCTGGAAGGGTCGGCGGTGGAGACGCGGTCGTTCGCTGTCGACCCACTGAGGACCGGTGGCCGTCCACGTCACCACCCTGCACGCCACCGGTGACAGATCGGCACGAGCGCGGTGTCGATCTCGACGACCACCAACCGCAACAGCGGCACCGACGATAACTCCATATTTGTCAACGAGGCCGATCATGACTACCTCGGAAAGGAACAATGTTGCATCGACTCCCGCGCCGTAATCTTTCTTCCCGTGTGGGTCTTCGCAACTGCAGGATTATGAAGGCTTTCCGCGCGGAGCGCGACATGTTGTTCGTTGTCTGGCGGTCGGTCGCTACGGAACTGACAGGTCGAAAGACCCGAAAAACTGACGCTAGATGGGACCTGGTAACGGAAGAATCCCCGCGGTGCTACCTACAACAACGGGTTCGGGTATGCAGGATTGAACGATACTATCGCCGGGGCACGCGCCTATTCGGGATACTTGGCATCGTTACCGTTATGGTTACCCTAGGTGGGAGCCTCGTTGTTGATGGCGTAGGCGGGGCATGGGCGCCCTGCGCCTTGTGTTCGTTCCTTGTCGTCTTCATGGCTCGACTTGTTGTCACTCCGCGGGTGGAGTTGGGTGTCGATCGGATTGCTGTCGTTCAACCGTGGGCCGTAACCCACGTACTGAGGGACGATTTTGCTGGCGTTCTAGAAGAGCGGGGCGCTTTATGGATAGCGACACGTCGCGGCCGTGTTTCCGTTTTTGCCTTCTCGTCGTCGGTGCTTGCATGTTGGACGGGGGACAGGTCGAAGCGTCGCCTCATCGAGGATCTGGGGAAATGGAAAGAAAAGGCCTCGAAGAATGCTCTGGATAAAGCGCCGCCAAGAGAGGGTGTTCGTGTAGTTCTCCTACAATTTTTCATTGCGATCACCATAGGACAAATTGTGGCAGTTCTGCTTCAGCTACTGTGGTGACTTCTGGGAACTCCATGGTGAGGTCACCAGTTGATGCTTCTCCGCGCGGGGGCTCGACACGGTCGTGAGGAGGGCGTTGCCGTACCCGCGACGGCGGTGCGCGGGGAGGACGTCCCTCTCTGAAGCGAGACGGCTGGTGCTGGACCACCGCGGCATGTCGTCGATGACGTAGGGGGACGTCCTCCAGGACCAGGCGGCGGCGGACCCGACCTGGTGGCTCGGCGATAGCCCAGGCAGGTGACGAGGCCGCCCACCCAGGGCCCGACGACGTCGAGGAGGGGCTCGGGTAGTCGGTCGAGGACGCCGGTGACGTCCTGGGCCATGAGCCGTAAACGGTAGTTGCCGGGCAGGTCGCTGTCGCCGTGCCCGCGCAGGTCCAGGGCGTGCACGGTGCGGGTGCGGGCCAGCTGGGTTGTGACGGGCTCCAGTCCTCGGGAATGCGTCCGGTGGCGGGCAGCAATAGGACTGGTGGCGCGTCAGGTGCCGGGGTGCTCCAGGTACGCAGGGTAAAGAAAACGCCGCCGAGGTCGATGCGCTGTGTATCGGTGTCTTGCAGCAGTTGGCGGCCACGGACCTGCCCTGACGGCAACCGCCGCTTCGAGAGGTGCACGCCGAAGAACGTGAACGCGGTGGCTGGGGATCAAGCGGGCTGGATCAACCAGCCGGTGTGCTTTCCGGAATCCTCCCAGACGATGAGCCGGTCGCCCGCCCACACTGCGATGAGCGAGTCGCCGTCCACGACATCGGGCAGCTCCGGCAGCGCGGTCCAGGCGGCGCCGTCCAGGACGGCGTAGCGGCCGCCGACTCCGACGGCGACACGGCCCGGTCCTACGACGACGTTCTCTGCCCACTCCCCGCCCCGCAACGCTTGCGGGAGTTCGAGCGACGTGCGGGCGCCGTCCGTGGGGTCGACTCGGTCCAGTCGCGGTGTGTTGCCCGCACCCCTGTCGATCCCGATCAGCCGGCTACCGTCCCAGCCGTCGAACGGCACGGTGGGAAAGGCGGCCGTGTCCTGCGATGGCGGCACCTCATGCCACCGGTCTCCGGCCAGCTCATAGGCGAAGACTCCGGTGCCCGCGTGCCCGTCGGGGACCTGGGTCAACCCGACGAGCAATTCGTCACCGGCCCGAACCGTGAAACACGTCTCACCGGAATCCGGACCGGGGACCCGGCTTGTCCGGGTGGCATTGGTCACCGGGTTCCAGGCCCAGAGGGTGTGCGGGACGGGTTGGCCGCTGCCGTCGGTACCCACGCAGAGGACTTCTGTCCCCGACCACCATGCCGGGGCGTAGACGAGCAGGTCGGTTTCGGGGGCCAGACCTGATTCGCCTGTCACCGGGTCGAACCAGGAGTAACCGTCGGTGAGGAGGCGCCCGGTCCACGTCGTACCGTGGTGGAACAGGTTTGCGGTCGGAAAGCGGCGCCACGTAGCGGTGACGGGGTCGTAGGAACCGCTGTCCTCGACCGGTTCCGTCGGCGGGCCGGCACAATCTGCGTTCGGCGGGCAACTGCTCGTGGGGCCGACCACGGGACCGGTTCCGCCAGTGACCAGGAGTTCGGTGCCCGTCCAGGTCAGCGTCGGCCCCCGGCGGGGGTTCATCGGCGGCACCGGGAGTTCCTGCCACGTCGCGGACGTGGTGGGAAGGTCTCCGGGCCACCCAGGTACCGGATCCGTCGGCGCCGCACCGGTCTGGTCAGCGCACGCCGCCAGTACCCCTGCAGTGGTGAGGGAGATGAGCAGATCGCGGCGGCGCAGCATGGTGTTGAGACGCAACGCCCGGAGCGGCGGTTCCATACTCGAGGTGAGCGCCGTTCGCGGGGAGGGCAGCGAAGAGAGCGCTCCTGGGAGACAGAATGGCGCGGTGTGATGTGCTCGTTCTCCCGCTGGTCCGTCGGCGCGATCGTCTGCCTTCTTGCGGTTCCTGATCGCGACCTCGCGTGGACGGCGCCGTGAGCGTGAGGGCGTTGGTGGCGCAGGTGCTTGTGCGGAGTAAGCGGCGCGCTGCCGGCGTGCGGACCGAGTCAGCGCTCCGGCGCAGTGAAGGGGACGATGCCGCGGTTCTCGAGGCCCCATCGAGGGAGGATCGACGGACCCGCGAGGTGGCGAACCTCGATGAGCTCACCCGATTCGTCGCGGCGCGAAGGAGGTCCACCCGGACTGACAACGCGCGGGCGCCGGTTCGTGAGCGCGCGAGGTGGTTCTGCGTCGTCATCTGCCGCCTGCGGCTGCAGAACACCCGGTCGGACCGACTCACCCGTCGGCGCTGCAGGAGACGGCCGCGAACCGGTGTCTCGCAGGTGAAGCCGCAGCCACCTCCGACGTCCACCGGAGGTGGCTGCGCACCGGCCGGTTCGCCACCCCGTGCCACCGGGCGTGGCACGGCAACCCGACGCCGAGACGGTGGCCTCAGAACTCGGTGGGACCGGCGCCCGCGAGGTCGCGCAACTCGAGCCCACCGAGATTCCTCGCCTGGCTCGAATACGCCGTGCGACCGAGCGGGGACAGCAGTGCGTCGTGAATCGGGAACCCGCTGGAGGCGGCGATGGCGCGCACGAAGTCGACCATCTCCTTGCTCGCGGCCCACGGGGCGTTGAGCGGCAGGGCCAGCACGTCGACACCGCCCGGCGTCGTGGCGTAGGAGTCACCGGGGTGGAACAGGGTGGGTTCCCCCGTGGAGCGCACGAGCAGACCGACGTTGCCGATCCGGGGCAGGTCGTCGTGGATGACGGCGTGCCGCCCGCCCACGGCTTCGATGCTCGCCCCCGCGACGTCGAGGGTGTCCCCCACGTGCAGCGCTCGCGCGTCGATCCCGGACTGAGCCAGCGAGGCCGCCGTCTCGGGTTCGGCGCGTAACACGGCGCCGTCGTTTGCTTCCAGCACCAGGGGCAACCGCTCCACGTCGACGTGGTCGGGGTGGGCGTGGGTGACGAGCACGGCGTCGAGGTCCTGCAGCTCCTCGAAACCGTGGCTGTAGGTGCCGGGGTCCACCAGGATCCGGGCCGCACCGGTCTCGACGAGGATGCAGGCGTGCCCGAGGTGTGTGATGCGCATGCGGCCATGGTGGACCTCGCCGCGGCACCGCGCAGGTCAGATGGTGGCCTCGATATATCTGTGAGGTTACGTGACGGAAACGTGAGCTCCCTAGCGTGGTCGATGCCCCGGTCCTGAGGGCGCCCCGACAACCGCAGGAGCAATCATGACCGAAGTGGCACGCGCCGGGGTGGAGCTCGCCGGGCAATCCCATGCCGCGGGTGACGGACTCATCAAGCCCGGGTACCACCCGCGGCTCACCAACTCCGATCTGGCGCCGCTGAAGCAACAAACCTGGAAGTCCTACAACTTCTTCGCCTTCTGGATGTCCGACGTGCACAGTGTCGGCGGGTACGTGACCGCGGGCAGCCTGTTCGCACTCGGGCTCGCGGCGTGGCAGGTGCTCATCTCGTTGCTCGTAGGCATCGTCATCGTGTTCTTCCTCTGCAACCTCGTCGCCAGACCCAGTCAGGCGACCGGGGTTCCCTACCCCGTCGTCTCGCGGGTCACCTTCGGTGTGCTCGGTGTGAACGTCCCGGCCGTCATCCGCGGTCTCATCGCCGTCGCCTGGTACGGCATCCAGACCTTCCTCGTCTCCAACGCCCTCGTCCTGCTCGTGTTGAAGATCAACCCCGATCTCGCGCCCTACGCGGACAAGGCGGTGCACGGGTTCCTGGGCCTCAGCAGCATCGGCTGGGCGGCGTTCGGGGTGATGTGGGTGCTGCAGGCGCTCGTCTTCTGGCGCGGCATGAACGCCATCCGGAAGTTCATCGACTTCTGCGGCCCGGCCGTCTACGTCGTCATGTTCGCCCTCGCGATCTACCTGGTCGTCAAGGCGGGTCCCTCGAACGTGTCGCTGAACCTCGGCAACATCACCCACCACGGTTTCGGCGCGGTGGGCATGATGATCTCGGCGGTGGCACTGGTCGTCTCGTACTTCTCCGGCCCGATGTTGAACTACGGTGACTTCGCCCGCTACGGCCGATCGATGGCGGCCGTGCGCAGCGGAAACTTCCTCGGCCTGCCGGTGAACTTTCTCGTGTTCGCCGTGCTCTGCGTGGTCACCGCCTCGGCCACCGTCCCCGTCTACGGCCGGCTCATCACCGACCCGGTCACCACGGTCTATCAGCTCGACAGCATCACCGCGGCCGTCCTGGGTTGCCTGACGTTCATCGTCGCGACGATCGGGATCAACATCGTCGCGAACTTCGTCTCACCCGCCTTCGACTTCTCCCACGTCTCGCCGCAGAAGATCTCCTGGCGCATGGGCGGCATGATCGCCGCCGTCGGTTCGGTGCTCATCACCCCGTGGAACCTCTTCAACTCCCCGGAGACCATCCACTACACCCTCGACATCCTGGGGGCGTTCATCGGACCGCTGTACGGCGTCCTCATCGCCGACTACTACCTCGTCAAGAAACAGCAGGTCATTGTCGACGACCTCTTCACGATGGACCCCGAGGGGGCGTACCACTACGCGAAGGGGTGGAATCCCGTCGCGGTCGGTGCCACCGCGGCGGCCGCGGTCGTCGCCATCGTCGTGGTGTTCTTCACGAACTCGACGGCGGCGTCCTTCAGCTGGTTCATCGGTGCCGCGATCTCCTTCGGTGTGTACCTGGCCCTGAAGAACTCCATCCCGGCGAAGGCGGGCGTCTCGATCTGATGGGTGCCACGATCCTGGTCGTCAACGTCAACACGTCGCAGGCGGTGACCGAGACCATCCGGCGTTCCGCCGAGGCCGCGGTGTCGGCGGGGACCAGGGTCGTGGCGCTCACCCCCACCTTCGGCCCGGCGTCGGTGGAGTCCAACTACGAGAGTTACCTCTCCGCCGTCGGTGTCATCGACATCGTGACCCGCTACCCGGGCAGTTTCGACGCCGTCGTCCATACGGGTTTCGGCGAGGTCGGCCGTGACGGCCTGCAGGATCTGCTCGACGTCCCCGTGCTCGACATCACCGAGGCGGCCGTGCACACGGCCTGCCTGCTGGGTCGCTCCTACGGCATCGTCACCTCGTTGGACCGCGCGGCGCCCGCGATCCACGACCGGTTGCTGCTCAGCGGTCTCGCCGGTCGCTGCGCGGGTATCCGCAGCGTCGACCTGCCCGTCCTCGCCCTCGAAGCCGACCCCGAACTCACCGCGAAGGCCTTCGTGCACCGGGCCCGGCAGTGTGTCGAGGAGGACGGTGCCGAGGTCGTCTGTCTCGGGTGCGCGGGGATGGCTGGGGTGCACGAGGCCGTGAGCGCGGCCCTGGACGTACCGGTCGTCGACGGGGTCACCGCGGCCGCCCGGCTC
>JBPBQU010000036.1:0-6882 GCA_050955085.1 Janthinobacterium lividum
CCTGGACGTCGGCGAACCGCCTACCCCCGGTTCGCACGGCAGCGGCCGACTCTGCCTCGACCGCGAGCACGTCGATCACCTCGACCTCACGAGAGCCCGGCGCGGTGACTGCGTCGAGGTCAGCTGGAGCGGTGGGCTCCTGGTGGCGCAGGCCCTCACCCGCGTCGAGGCGGTCACCTGCGCACCCTCCTGATCAGCCGGCGAACGGCAGGACCGGCAAGCCCTTCACCCCGGGCACGTGGCGGAAGAGACTGCCCGCGGCCGGGTCGTCACCCTCGTCGAGGTTCTCCCGCGACGTGGTGATGAAGAGCTGGTCGAGGTCAGGGCCACCGAAGGTACAGGCCGTGACCTGCCGTGCGGCCACCTCGACGACCGCGTCGAGGGTGCCGTCGGGGGCGTAGCGGCGCACTCCGGACCCGCCGAACAGTGCCGTCCACACGCCACCCTCGGCGTCGACACACAACCCGTCGGGGTTGTTGTTCCCCGTCTCGTCGTTGACCTGCGCGAACGGACGGCGGTTGGTGAGCCCGGAGTCGATGGCGTAGTCGAAGACGTCGGTGCGCCCGGTGGGCGTGTCGTTGTAATACGCCAACGTCCCGTCCGGGCTCCAGCCCAGCCCGTTGGAGATGGTCACGCCCTCGACGACGACCTCCAGGTGACCGGCAGCGTCCATCCGGTAGACGGTCCCGCGACCCTCACCCGCGCCATCGGCCTGCTCGTAGGCCATGGTCCCCGCATACCAGCGCCCGTCGGGATCGCACCCACCCTCGTTCATCCGGATCCCCACAGCCGCCCCCCACAGCTCGGGCAGCGTCGTCAGCTCACCGTCGGGGGCCTCGAGGACGAAACCTCGCTCCACGGCGACGACCGCCCCACCGCTGCTGCGCGGACGGACGATCGCCGCGACCTCGCCGTAGTGGCGTCGGGTGAGGGTCCCGTCCGTGGTGAGGGTCAACACGTCACCGGCGATCATGTCGACGAAGCGCAGCCCGCCCCCGGTCCCGGGCCACGACGGGGCCCAGCACGGTCCCTCACCGTGATAGACGATCCGGTCGGTGATGCGTTCAGCGCTCGCCACGCCGTGACCATAGCGTCGCCGACCTGGAAATGACGCCCGTTCAGGGCGATACCCGTTCAGGGCGATACCCGTTCAGGGCATGGTGCAACCTGCCGACACCTCAACGTGCCCATCACCACGAGTCCCCGGGTGGCGGCAGTGACCGGCGGTTTCCTCAACCTCGCCGGTTCCGTCATCGCCGTGGCACTGCTGCTGGGCACCGACTTCCCCGCCGGTTCCGAGCGGAACTACCTGCTCCTGATCGCGGCGGCCACCCTGGTCCTGGGGGTGGCTACGGCCAGCTGGGGGCATCGCTGGCCCCGGGCCGCGTTCCACGGGCTCGTCGTCGTGGGCACCGCGCTCATCTCCGCCCTGGTGCTCTCGTCCCCCTCGGCCACCACGGCCGTGGTGGCCTCGATGCTCTTCACCTTCCCGACCATCGGGGTCGTACTCGTCCTGCCGATCCGTCACGCCCTCCCGCACCTCGTACTCGTGGACACCGCGGCCGGGCTGTCGGTGAATCTCGGGCAGGACGTCCGACCCGGGATCGCGGCGGCACTGGCGTTGCTGGGGACGGTGCTCGCGGTCGTCGTGGGCGTCCTTACACAACGCGCGTCCGTCGCCACCCGCGACAGCCTCACGGGGCTGACCAACCGGCGCGGTCTCGACCTCGCGCTCGATGCCGCACTCCTCAGCACGACCCGCGGCCGGCACCCGCTGTCACTGGCCCTGCTCGACCTCGACCACTTCAAGTCCGTCAACGACTCCGAGGGGCACCGGGCCGGGGATGCGCTGTTACGTGCGGTCGCCGACGACTGCGTGAGCGTCCTCCCGCACAACGCCACCCTGGCCCGCTTCGGCGGTGACGAGTTCGCGGTTCTGCTGCCCCGCCTCGACGGGGCGGGCGCACTCACGGTGCTGGAGTCGCTGCGCACGCACTGCCGGGCGGACATGTCGATCGGGGTGGCGCAGGCGCTGCCCGGGGAGAGCGCGGGCGAACTGTTGCATCGCGCCGACATCGCCCTCTACGCCGCGAAGGCGGCCGGTCGAGGCTGCAGCCGCCTGCAGGACCACGCAACTCCGGCCCCGGACGAGACCCAGACCCAGAGTGCCCCCGGCCACACCGGGGTGGTGTTCCAACCGCTGGTCTCCCCCGCGGACGCCCGCCTCATCGGGGTCGAGGCACTGGCCCACGGGGTGGGGACGGGGCCCTCGTTCCTGGACGACGCGTGCACCGCGGCCCTCGACCTGCGTCGCGCACGAGGACATGAGCTACTGCTCAGCATCGACGTGTCAGGTCGTGAGCTCACCCTTCCCGGCTACCCGGACGCGGTGCTCGACACCCTGCAGCGCACCGGTTTCCCTGCGACCTCTCTCGTCCTGGAGGTCGCCGAGAGCGTGTTCGACACCTCGGACGCGGACGCCCTGGACTCATTGCAGGCACTGCGTGGGCAGGGGGTCTCGATCGCCATCGTCGACCTCGGCACGAGCTCCTCGACGTTCACCCGGCTCGACACCCTGCCCGCCGACTACCTCAAACTCGACCGCGACCTCGTGGCCGACGTCGCGACGTCCCCCCGCCGCAGCGCCATGGTGCGCGCCCTGTTGTCGCTGGCGCGCTCGTTGGACCTGCAAGTCATCGCCGAAGGGGTGCAGACCCCGGAACAGGCCCGCACGCTCGCGACGCTGGGCTGCCGCCTCGCCCAGGGCCCACTCTTCGGTGCCCCCACCCCGCCCGCCGAGCTCGCGTCGTTCAGCGCGAACCCAGCTCCAGTGTCTCGGTGACGAGCGGGGCGATCTGGTCGGCCTCGAGCAGGAACCCGTCGTGCCCCGACTCCGAGGCGACCAGACGCAGCCCGTCGACGGCGGCCGGCGCATGCTCCACGATGCGCACCGAGTCCGCGACGGGATAGAGCCGGTCGGAGTCGACGGCCGCGACGACGAGCGGCACGGTGATCGCTGCCAACGCGGCGTCGGTGCCACCGCGGCCTGTCCCGACGTCCCAGGTGTTCAGCGCGTCGGTGAGGGCGACGTAGCTGCCCGCGTCGAAGCGTCGCACCAGCTTGGTCGCGTGATGGTCCAGGTAGGACTGCACGGCGTAGCGGCCGGGCGCGCTCGGAGCCGACGGATCCTCACCCGGCTGGGGCGAGCGCCCGAAGCGGATGTCGAGCTCGGCGGCCGTGCGGTAGCTGAGGTGGGCGAGTCGGCGCGCGAGCCCCAGACCACCGTGCGGTCCCTGGCCCCGGGGCAGGTCGTGGTAGTCCCCACCGTGCCAACCGGGGTCGGCGAGGATCGCGGACAGCTGGGTGCTCTGAGTGCCGATCTGGTCGGCCGTGGACGCCGCACAGGTGGCCAGCACGAGCGCGGCACCCACCCGATCAGGCTGCGCCGCAGCCCATTCCAATGACCTCATGCCCCCCATCGACCCACCCAGGACGGCGGCGAAGCGGGCGATCCCCAGCTCGTCGGCGAGGCGGACCTCGGCCGCGACCTGGTCGGCGACGGTGATGCGGGGGAAGCGCGACCCCCAGGGCACCGAGGACCCCGGCCGACGAGACGCGGGGCCGGTGCTGCCCTGGCAGCCGCCGAGGACGTTGGCGGCGACGACGAACCAGCGCTCGGTGTCCAGCGGGCGGCCGGGGCCGACGAGCTCACCCCACCAACCCGCCGTGGGTTGTCCCGCACCCGCCTCACCGAGAACGTGCGCGTCCCCCGTGAGGGCGTGCTCGACGAGGACGGCGTTGGACCCGTCCTCGGCGAGAGTCCCCCAGGTCTCATAGGCGAGAACGACCCGGGGCAACACCCCACCCAGCTGCAGCGGAAGGTCTCCGAGGTCGGCGAACCGCTTCCAGCCCACCGGGTCCCCCTCCCGCCAGGCACCGCTGGCGGCAGGCAGCTGCTCGGCGCGCGCGGCCGGGAGTTCCCGCTCCGGGGCCCGATCCGCGACCTGGGCGCTCACCACGTCGACGACCACTCCTTAGGACGCCGCGGCGAAACCGACGGCCAGGTCGGCGAGGATGTCGTCGATCGCCTCGATCCCGACGCTGAGGCGGACCAGACCGGGGGTGACACCGGACGCGGCCTGCTCCTGCGGCGAGAGCTGGCTGTGTGTGGTGGAGGCCGGGTGGACGACGAGGGAGCGGACGTCGCCGATGTTGGCGACGTGGCTGTGCAGCACGAGCGCGTCGACGAACTTCTTGCCGGCCTCCAGCCCGCCCGCGATCTCGAAGGCGAGCACCGCCCCCGACCCCTTGGGGGCGTACTTCTGCTGCGCGCCGTGCCAGGGCGAACCGGGCAGCGATGCGTAGTTCACGGAGCGGACGTCGTCGCGGGCGTCGAGCCACTGCGCGACGCGCTGGGCGTTGGCCACGTGCCGTTCCATCCGCAACGACAGCGTCTCGATGCCCTGCGCGATGAGGAAGGCGTTGAACGGCGAGACCGCCGGACCGAGGTCGCGCAGCAACTGCACCCGGGCCTTGGTGAGGTAGGCGGCCGGCCCGACGGCGTCGGTGTAGACGACTCCGTGGTAGCTCGGGTCGGGCGTGGTGAGGCCCGGGAAGCGGCCGGAGGCAGCCCAGTCGAAGCGACCCGAATCCACGATCGCGCCCGCGACGGAGGTGCCGTGACCCCCGAGGTACTTCGTCGCGGAGTGCACGACGATGTCGACCCCGTGCTCGAAGGGACGGATGAGGAAGGGGGTGGCGATGGTGTTGTCGACGATGAGGGGGACACCGTTGTCGTGCGCGACGCCCGCGACGACCTCGAGGTCGAGGACGTCACCGGCGGGGTTGGAGATCGTCTCGCCATAGAACGCCTTCGTCTCGGGGCGCACCGCCCGCTGCCAGGACGCCGGGTCGTCGGGGTCCTCGACGAAGCTCACCGTGATGCCCATCTTGGGCAGCGTGTAGTGGAAGAGGTTGTACGTCCCGCCGTAGAGGCGCGGGCTGGAGACGATGTGGTCGCCGACGGAGGCGATGTTGAGGATCGCGAGGGTCTCGGCCGCCTGACCGGAGGCGACGAGCAGAGCCCCCAGGCCGCCTTCGAGGGCGGCGATGCGCTGCTCGACGGTGTCCTGGGTCGGGTTCATGATCCGCGTGTAGATGTTGCCGGTCTCGGCGAGACCGAACAGCGCGGCCGCGTGGTCGCTGTCGCGGAAGGCGTAGGCCGTCGTCTGGTAGATCGGCAGCGCACGGGCGCCGGTCGTCGGGTCGGGCGTCTGCCCGGCGTGGATCTGGAGGGTCTCGAAGCTCCAGGGGGCAGGTTCGGTCGTGCTCATCGCGGGGTTCCTTCGGGGGCTGGCTGCGGTAGGGGGGTCGGCGCCGATCAGGGGCGTCGACACCAGCCGTCGAAGAGGTAGGGGCGTCGACCCGGCCAGAACGCGTCGAGGACGGGGAGCGCGCCGGGGACCATGCGTCGATGGTGCCGCCGGGGTGAGCGCGAAGGCAACTTGCGGCAGCCCTGAACGGCGGGTCCGGCCCGCCGACCCGGATCCACGGGGCCGGACACGAGGTTGCGCACCTGGTACGGGCCTCGCCCCGACCAGGTCCGAGACCACCATTCCGGGGGTCCGGGCAGGAGGCCCGAGAAACATCCCGTGGTCAACTGTGTGTGTTCTGACAAACACGCGGCGGAACCGTGCTGGGTCTGGCATGGTGTCGCCAAGACTGTGTGCGACCAGTTGCTCACGACAGGTTTCCCACGGTTCGAGGTGCTCCCCGTACCCAACCCCTTCTCACCACTCATGGAGCGTCGATGGACGAGCAGCGCACCCCCTGGGAGAGCGCCGTCACCCCGGCAGACGATTCTGACGGTCATACGGTCGATGTGGCCGACGACTCGATCCAGGTCATCCGTTGGGACGCGCCCCTCTGGGCCTCGCGCGGGCTGGAGGTCGAGGGCGGCCGGCTGCATTCCTTCGAGGCCCGCGTCGTCCCGCTCGAGGGTGACGAGGGGGCCGAGCGACCCTGCCCGGTCCGATTGGAAGCCACTGACCTCGCCTACGCCGAGGGAGGCCAGACCGTGCTGCGTCGTTTCGGCCCGCGCGTCTTCATCGGAGACATCGCACAGCTCTCTCTGCCGGAGGCACAGCGCCTCGTCGTCGCCCTGACCGAGGTCATCAACCGGGCCGGTGGGCCCGAGCAGTAGGTTCGCGCTCATGAGTACGGGGCGCACGGGACGGGCGGTGCGGATCGACGCACCGGGGCAGCTGGAACTCCTCGACGTGGAGGTGGGGCAACCCGGACCGGGCGAAGCCCTCGTCCGCGTCGCCTGGTGTGGCATCTGCGGTTCCGACCGCGAGGTGTTCGTGGGGAGCCGGCCCGCGGAGTTCGTCAGTTATCCACTCGTGCCGGGTCACGAATGGTCCGGCACGGTCGAAGCGGTCGGTGTGGGAGTCCCCGACGCCATCATCGGCCGCGGTGTCGTCGGGCAGGGCATCCGCACCGCGGAAGGCACCCCCGCCTCCGTCGCGGGCGACGTCGACGGGTGGCCGCAGGAGTACCAGGAGACGGGTTTCACCCTCCCCGGCGGTTGGGCCACCTATGTCACCCTTCCCGCGCGCTACCTGCACGTGCTCCCGGAGGGAGCCGACCTGCGTGCCGCCGCAGGTATCGAACCGGCCGCCTGCGTGGCCGAGGCCGTCCTGCTCGCCGACGTGGCCGCGGGCTCGAAGGTCGCCGTGATCGGTGCCGGAACTCTTGGCCTGCTCGCCGTGCAGCTGCTGCGCGGGGTGGGGTGCGAGATCACCGTGGTGCACCACAACGAGACCCGCCGTGAGCTGGCCACGACCTGCGGGGCCACCCACTACACGGGCGATGCCGCCTCCC
>JBPBQU010000037.1:0-6809 GCA_050955085.1 Janthinobacterium lividum
GACGTCGATCTCCTCGCGTGTCCCGAGGTCGCTCAGGACCACGCGTTTGACGACGCCGGTCGCGGTGGCCAGCGCGAACCCGGGATCGTCGGGGTCCTCCACCCCGGGCACCGGCAACGGCACGAGCGAGAGGGCCCGCTCGCCCGTGCCCAGCGTCACGAACTCCTTGACCGCCACCCCGCCGGACAACGACGGGCGCTCGTTCGTCGGTGGCAGCACCGGCAGGTCCAGGACCGGCACCCGCACGAGGCGGCCCCCGGAGGTGATGACCCCGATGTGCCCGCGTGCCGTCGCCGGTGCGGTCGAGACCACCAGGTCGTGGCGGCTGCGGCGACCCTCCGTACCCAGCGGTTCGAGCGAACCCGTCCGGGCCAGCAGACCCGTGGAACCCATGAGTACCGTGCACGGGTCGTCGGCGACCTCCAGCGCCGCGGCCGCCGACGCACCGGGCACCGGACCCGAGGAGGTGAGCAGGACCGTGCGCCGCGGGGTCCCGTGTCTCGTCGCGACCTCCGCGAGTTCGTCACTCACCAGGGTGCGCAACCGCTGCTCGTCGGTGAGGATCGCGCGCAGTTGTTCGATCTGCTCGATCAACTCGGCCTGTTCGCGTTCCAGTTCGATGCGGGAGAAACGGGTCAACCGGCGCAACTGCATGTCGAGGATGTAGGAGGCCTGGATCTCCGACAACGAGAACCGCTCGATCAACCGCACCCGTGCGGCGGCGGCGTCGTCGGAGGATCGGACGATCGCGATGACCTCGTCGATGTCGACGATCGCGAGGAGTAGACCGTCGACGAGGTGTAGGCGTTCCTCCCTGCGCCGCAACCGGTACGCCGTCCGGCGACGCACCACGTCGATCCGGTGGGCGACGAACACCTCGAGGAGTTCCTTGAGGCCGAGGGTTCGTGGCTGCCCCTCGACGAGGGCGACGTTGTTGATCCCGAACGACTCCTCCAGGGGAGTCAGTCTGTAGAGCTGCTCGAGGACCGCCTCGGGGACGAAACCGCTCTTGACCTCGATGACCAACCGCAACCCGCGGGTGCGGTCGGAGAGGTCGATGACGTCGGCGATGCCCTGGAGCCGTTTGGCCTTGACGTTGTCACTGATCTTCTCGGTGAGCCGTTCCGGGCCGACGCCGTAGGGGAGTTCGGTGACGACGATGCCCTTGCGGCGGCTGCTGACGTTCTCGATGCTCACGGTGGCCCGGGTGCGAAACGTTCCGCGCCCCGTCTCGTAGGCGTCGCGGATGCCTTCGAGCCCCACGATCCGTCCGCCCGTGGGCAGGTCGGGCCCGGGCACGAAGCGCATCAGCGCGGGCAGGTCCGCCTCGGGGTGGCGGATGAGGTGACGTGCCGCGTTGATGACCTCGACGAGGTTGTGCGGAGCCATGTTCGTCGCCATCCCGACGGCGATGCCGCTGGAGCCGTTGACGAGCAGATTCGGGTAGGCGGCGGGCAGGACGGCGGGTTCGCGCAACCTGTCGTCGTAGTTCGCCACGAAGTCGACGACGTCCTCGTCGAGGCCGGCCGTCATCAGCAGTGCGGCGTCCGCCAGCCGCGCCTCGGTGTAGCGCTGGGCTGCGGGGCCGGCGTCGAGGTTGCCAAAGTTCCCGTGGCCGTCGATGAGTGGCAGGCGCATCGTCCAGGACTGGGCCTGGCGCACGAGCGCGTCGTAGATCGCCACGTCACCGTGCGGGTGCAGTTTCCCCATCACCTCGCCCACCACCCGCGCGGACTTCACGTGCGCGCGGTCGGGGAGCAACCCCATGTCCTGCATCATGTACAGGATGCGCCGTTGGACGGGTTTGAGGCCGTCGCGGGCGTCGGGCAACGCCCGCGAGTAGATGACCGAGTACGCGTACTCCAGGAATGCGCCCTGCATCTCCTGCTCGACGTCGATGTCGACGATCCGTTCGGCGACATCGGGTGGCGGGGGGGTGGACGTGCTGCGGGCCATGACGAACATAGTGCCGTCCCGCAGCGCCTCACAGGTTCCAGGGCACGCCGAACCGACCGTCGTGGGCGGTCTCGGACAGGTCGCGGCGACGGCGTCGGGAGGGCCGCGACCTCTCGTCCGGCGCCGGGTGACCGAGGGTGACGGCGGCGACGACCCGACGCCGGTCGGGGACGGCGAAGTGCTCCCGGACGGCTCGGTGTGCCGCACCCGGGACGCCGATGAGGCAGGCGCCCAACCCCGCGTCGACGGCCGCGAGCAACAGCAGCAGACCCGACATCCCGACGTCGACGTCGGGCCAGGCGACCTCCCAGGTGTCCGGGTCGCGGTCCGGGCCGGGCTTGTCGGGACGGGAGTAGCGGGCGGCGTAGGCCCCGGGGTCGGCCAGCAGCACGACCAGCACGGGGGCGGTGCGCATACCGGTGAGCCAACCGTCGGCGGGGCCGGGACGCCCGGCGCTGCACAACCGCCAGAAGGCGTCCCGATGGACCGCGGACGTCAGCACCAGGAGGTCGCGCCCCTGGCTGTTGCCCGCGCTCGGGGCCCGCAGGGCCGCGGCCAGGACCGCGCGCAGGACGTCGGGGTCCAGGGGGGTCGGGTCGTAACGACGGACCATCCGCCGCCCCCGCAACACGTCCGAGAACTCCACGCCCCGATCATGCCCGGCACACCCCGCGCGGCTAGAGTCGCCACCATGGTGCCGCTGCCTCCGGTCGGCTACCCGACTCGCTGGGAGGCGGACGTAGCCCTCCGCGACGGGGGTACGGCCCACGTGCGTCCCATTCGCCCCTCCGACGCCGAGCTGGTGGCCGACTTCCACTCCCACCAGTCCGAGGAGTCGCGTTACCTGCGTTTCTTCGCCCCCATGCCCCGGTTGTCCCCGCGCGACCTCGCGCGCTTCACCAACGTCGACCACGACGACCGCGTCGCACTGGTGGCGACCGTGGGTGAGGGCATCGTCGGCATCGCGCGCTTCGACTCCGCGCCGCTGCACCCCGGGCGCCTACGCGCCGCCGAGGTCGCCTTCAACATCTCCGACGCCCACCAGGGCCGCGGGCTCGGGTCGGTCCTGCTCGAACACCTGGCCGCGGCGGCCCGCGAACGCGGCATCCGCCGGTTCACCGCCGACGTCCTCCCGCAGAACGCCAAGATGATCGGTGTCTTCCGCGAGGCCGGTTTCGAGGTCCGCCAGGGTTACTCCGACGGTGTGCTCGAGGTGTCCTTCGACATCGACCCCACCGAGCGATCCCTCGACGTCATGCGGGCGCGCGAGCAACGGGCCGAGGCCCGCAGCGTCACCGCGCTGCTCAGCCCGGCCTCGGTCGTCGTGGTGGGAGCCCGCCGCACCCCCGCAACCGTCGGGCACCGCCTGCTCGCCGACCTCGTCAACGGTGGTTTCGCGGGGGAGTTGTTCGCGGTCAACGTGCGCGCCCCCGGTGAGAAACTGTTTGGGATCCCTCTGCTGGGTTCCGTCCGCGACCTGCCCGGCCCGGTCGACCTCGCGGTCATCGCGGTCCCGCCGACGTCGGTCGTCGAAGCCGTCACCGACTGCGCCGCCGTCGGGGTCCGTGGTCTCGTCGTGGTGTCCAGTGGTTTCGCCGAGACCGGCCCGGAAGGCGTGGAGCGCCAACGCGAGATGGTCCGCATCGCGCGGGCCAACGGGATGCGGGTCATCGGGCCGAACTCCTTCGGGGTCGTGAACACCGACCCTGCCGTGCGGTTGAACGCATCCCTGCACCAGGAACTACCGCCGGCGGGTCGTTTCGGGTTGTTCAGTCAGTCCGGGGCGCTCGCCGTCGCGGTGCTGACGTCGGCGCAACGGCGCGGCCTCGGGGTCTCGACGTTCGTCTCGGCCGGTAACCGGGCCGACGTCTCGGGCAACGACCTCATGCAGTTCTGGAAGGACGACGAGGCGACGTCCGCCGTCGGGCTGTACCTCGAGAGCGTCGGGAACCCGCGCAAGTTCAGCCGGGTCGCGCGCTCGCTGGCGCGGCACAAACCCGTCATCGTCGTGAAATCGGGGGCCTCGGGTTTCGGCGTCCCGCCCGGGCATGCCGTGCGCACGTCCCTGGTGCCCTTCGAGGTCGTGGACAGCATGTTGCGCCAGGCCGGGGTCATCCGGGTCGAGAACGTCCACCAGCTCTTCGACGTCGCGCAGGTCGTCGTCGACCAGCCGTTGCCGCGCGGCTCCCGGGTGGCCATCGTCGGCAACTCCGACGCCCTCGGCACGTTGGCCGCCGACGCCTGTGTCAGCTGGGGTCTGCAGGTCGTGCACGGTCCCAGCAACGTCCATCCCGAGGCAGGTCTCGCGGAGTTCTCCGAGGCGCTGGAGGCGGCCTACGCCGATCCCGAGGTCGATGCCGTGGTCGCCAGCTGGGTGCCGCCCACGCCCACGGTCGACCGTCTGCTCGCCTCCGCCGTGGCCCGCCGCGCGGCGTCGGGCGCCAAGACCACCGTGACCTGTTTCCTCGGTACCCGGAGCATCTCCGCAGCCGTCGCCGAGGCGGACGCGAACGCGCCCCGGGCCGTCGTCCCGAGTTTCCCGACCCCCGAGGACGCCGTCCGCGCGTTGGCGGCGGTGGTGCGTTATGCGCAGTGGCGGCGCAAGGACCGCGGCCATCCCGTCACCCCCACCGACGTCGACCTGCCGCTGGCCCGCGCGATCGTCGAACGCGCCCTCGCCTCCCACCCGGAGGGCGCCACCCTGGAGACGCAGGTGCTGGAGGCGTTGCTGGAGGCGGTCGGACTGCGGCTCCTGCCGCGTGCCGAGGTACATGACGTGGAGGAGGCGATCGCCGCGGCCCACGGTTTCGGCTGGCCGGTCGCGGTGAAGACCGTCGGTGAGGAGCTGGCAGGACGTCAGGACCTGCGCGGGGTGCGCCTGGGGATCGCGACCGAGACCGCGCTGCGCGAGGCCGTCACCGAGATGCGCCGCGCCTTCGGGGCGCACGCCGAGACGCTGGCCGTGCAGCCGATGGTCGGCCTCGGGGTGCCGTGCCTGGTGCGCAGCACGGAGGACCCGCTGTTCGGCCCCGTGGTGAGTTTCGGCGTCGAGGGCGACCCGATCGACCTCATGGGTGACATCGGCTACCGGATCCCGCCGCTCACCGACGTCGACGTCGCGGACCTCGTCCGCTCGGTCAAGGCCGCACCGAAGCTGTTCGGGCACCGGGGGAGTCCCCGGATGGACGTGGTGGCCCTGGAGGACGTCGTCGCACGGGTGTCCGTGCTGGCCGACGCGGTGCCCGAGATCGCCGAACTCCGACTCTCGCCCGTGCTGGTCGCCGAGCGCGGGGCCAACATCCTGGGTGCCACCGCGGTGCTCGCCGCTCCGCAGGGGCGTGCCGACCCGGACCGGCGGACGCTGCCGGTGAATCCCACCTGAGTCCAGCGGACACCCCCGGGGCGCAGATGCGACAGGATGGGGGGATGCGCGAGCGGACCCACTCCCGTCGACCGGGACACCTCACCACCGACGGCGGCGCTGCGGGGGGCGGTACGGGCTCCGAGGACGAGACCGTGTTCGACCTGCCCGCCGCCCTGCTCACCGACCTCGACCGGGCGGGGTACTACCCGGCCCTGGTCGCGGACTCGCTGCGGACCGTACTGGCCGGTGAGGAGGTGACCGCCCAGCTCGTCCACCCCGAGACCACCATCGACGCCAACGAGGTGCGCCGCCACGTCACCGTGCTCGCCATCACCCCCACCCGCCTCGTCGTCGCCCACGCCGACGACCACGGCCCGGACGAGACCGCGAGCGAGCCCTACGCCATCTGCTCGACCGAATCGGTGGCGTTGGACCGGGTCGGATCCGTCGTGGTCTCCCAGGTGGTCACCCGGCCTGCCGAGCACCGCCCGGGTGCGGTGCCCGCCGAGATCAGCCTCACCCTCGGGTGGGGTGCGCTGACCCGGGTCGATCTGGAACCGGCGTCCTGCCCCGACCCCGACTGCGAGGCGGATCACGGCTACACCGGTTCGCTCACGGGGGACGACCTCACGGTGCGCATCGCCAGCGCCGCGGAGGGGGCCGACTCCGTCGCCGCCGCCGCCGCGTTCGCCCGGGCACTGTCGGCAGCCACCACCCGGTGACGCCGGCGGGTATCACGCCGGCAGCTGTCCCGCCGGTGGGTTCCGCGCCGGTGGCGGTAGCACCGGCTTACGGCCACGACACCCTTGCCGACCTGTTGCCCGCCCTCGCGCGGTCGTTGGGTGTCCCGGAGTACGCCACCGCCTCCCCGGACCTGGTAGTGCCTGCGGTGGAACGGATCTGCCTGCTGCTCGTCGACGGGATGGGTGAGCTGGCCCTGCGGGCGCGCTCCGGGCACACACCCACCCTGCGACGATGGCGGGTGGAGGGTCATCACCGGCTTCTGACGGCCGGTTTCCCGACGACCACCGCGACGAGCATGGGACTGCTGGGCACCGGGTTGCCACCCGGTCGCCACGGTCTTGTCGGGTACGAGGTCCTCGACCCCGAGCGCGATGCGCTGCTCAACGAGCTGCAGTGGAACCTCGACGTCGACCCGCGTCGATGGCAACCGCACACCACGGTGTTCCAGCAGATCGTCGCCGCCGGGTTCGAGGTCACGCGGGTCGCGCCACCCCGTTTCGACGGATCAGGGTTGACAGAGGCCGCACTGCGCGGAGGACGTTTCGTCGGTACCCCCGACCGCCTCGAGGTCCGCGTCGACGCGGCCGTGACGGCCGTCCGTTCCGCTCCCCGTGGGCTCACCTACGTCTACTGGGGTGAACTCGACCACACGGGCCACGGTGACGGTGTGGGTTCCTGGCAGTGGGGCGAGGAACTCGGACGCATCGACGCGGCGATCACGGAACTCTCCCGCCGGTTGCCGCGA
>JBPBQU010000038.1:0-6704 GCA_050955085.1 Janthinobacterium lividum
CGAACTGGTCTGTTCACCGCGCACGAAAGGGATACGCCGCCCCGAGTACGGGTCGAGCAGCACACCCGAGAGCACCACGCACCCGTCGGCACCGAATCGCACGTCGGTGAGGTCACGGCGCAGGACATCGTCGCGGGTCCGGCAACCGTTGCCGTCGGTGTCGACCCAACTCTCACCGAAGCGGGTGCGCTGGTAGCCCTTCGACGGATCCGCGGACTGCACGGACAGCTCGCCCAGGGCCGTCAGGGCCGTCCCGGGTGCCACTCGGCGCGTGGCCCCGCGGCCCACGACCGACCCCACCCCCACGAGCAGGAGGACCAGCAGCGCCACGAGAAGGGCTGCCACGCGGGGACGCCTGCGACCCCGCACACCGTCCCCGCTCCTCGTGAGCACTGCACAGACCCATCCCGGACGTCACACCCCGGACATGACGGAGGGGGCGCGAATGCGCGCCCCCTCCGAGGGATGCTCCCGCAGTTGGACTCGAACCAACAACCTGCCGATTAACAGTCGGCTGCTCTGCCAATTGAGCTATGCGGGACCACTTCTGCCACCTCGCGGCGACAACTCGATTACGGTACCAGCCGGGCGGGTGAACCCGCTCAGACGGTCCGTCAGCTCCCCTGGGCGCGTTCCTGCCACGCCCGGCGCGCGGCTTCGAGCCGGAAGAGTTCGGCCGACGCGGTTGCGTACTCCTCCGGGGAGGCGTTCGGGTCGATCGACCACAGGGTGCGCTTGGCGCGGGCGACGGCGCGGGTGGCGGACTGCCCCGCGAGGGAGGCGGCCATCGAACGCCCCCACCGTTGGAGCTCGTCCTCGTTGCCGACGGGCAGTTCCACCACCGCGAGCTCCTGGACGAGTGAGGCGACCGGTCCGTCGGCGTACTCCAGGACCGCTGCCACCCAGGCCGGTCCCTGCGGGGCCTGCGCGGGGTCCCCCGCCGCGGTCATGGCGTCGTGCACGGCCTGGTGGGCCGGGGCGGTGAACGCCCCCTCCGGGAGGGTGACGAGCAGGTCCGCGATGGTCCACGGCGACTGCAGCGCGACCGCCAGGACGCTGCGCTCGAGCTGGGCGACGGGGTCACGCGGGTCGCTGCTCGGGGTCCGGGTGGTCGGCGCGGCGGCGTCGCGTCCGGATCGCTCCGGGCGCGCGGCACCCCCGGACCCGCCGTGGCTTCGGACCCGGTCGAGGACGAAGCGCTCGTCGAGGAAACCCGTCCACCGGTCGAGATTGATCGCGTAGCGCTGCTGCAACCCACGGTCGCGGATGCCCGCGACGATGGGCGCGGCCGCATCGAGGGCCGCCAGCCGCCCCGCGTCGGAGTCGAGGTCGAAGCGCGCGAGCGTGGAACGGATGGCGAACTCGAACAGCGGGACCCGACCGTCCACGAGGGCCGCCACCGCGGCGTCCCCCGACGCCAGGCGCAGATCACAGGGGTCCTGACCACTGGGCGCGACCGCGACATAGGTCTGCGCGGAGAACTTCTGGTCCAGCTCGAAGGCCTTGAGTGCCGCCTTCTGGCCCGCGGCGTCACCGTCGAAGGTGAACACGACCTCCGCCGAGCCGTCGGAATCACCCAGCATCCGCTGCACGATGCGGGCGTGGTCCTCACCGAAGGCCGTGCCACACGTCGCGACGGCCGTCGTCACCCCCGCGACGTGGCAGGCCATCACGTCGGTGTAGCCCTCGACGACGACGACGCGCTTGGTGCGGGCGATGTCGCGTTTGGCGAGGTCCAGGCCGTAGAGCGCCTGGGATTTCTTGTAGAGCGGGGTCTCGGGAGAGTTCAGGTACTTCGACTCGATGCGGTCGTCGTCGAAGAGCCGCCGCGCCCCGAACGCCACCGTGGCGCCGCTGACGTCGCGGATGGGCCACACCAGCCGGCCGCGGAAACGATCGTAGAGACCACGCTGGCTCTGCCCGGCCAGGCCCGAGGTGACCAACTCCTCCTCGGTGAATCCCTTGGCGCGCAACTGGCGCAGCAGCGCGTCCCCCGTGTTGGGCGCGAACCCGACCCCGAAACGGGCGGAGTCCTCACGACTGAAACCACGCTGGGCGAGGAAGGTCCGGGCCGTCTCGGCCGGCCCGCTCCCCTCGAGCTGGCCGGTGTAAAACTCCTCCGCGATCCGGTGCGCCTCGAGGAGGCGCTGGCGCTGCCCGCCGCTGGGCCCGCTCGGACGCTGGCCGGGGCGCCCACCGTCGTCGATGTAGCGCAACACGATGCCGGCGCTCGCCGCGAGGCGCTCCACGGCCTCGGCGAAGGCGAGGCCGTCGATCCGCATGACGAACTCGATCGCGTCACCACCCTCACCGCAACCGAAGCAGTGCCAGCGACCCACGGCCGGACGGACCGTGAAGCTCGGCGTCCGCTCGTCATGGAAGGGGCAGAGACCCTTGAAGGAACCGACCCCGCCCGGACGCAGCGCGACCTGCTCCCCCACGACCTCGTCGATGCGCACGCGCTCCTTGACGGCCTGGAGGTCGTCTGGATGGATGCGCCCTGCCACGCTGCTGAGTGTAGGTCTCGGATCCGAGCACACCGGGTGGCGAGGGTGGGTGGCAGGATTCGTCCTCGTGAGCAGCCCCGACCCCGAAGCGCGAGAGACCGCCCGAGAAGACACCGACCCGGGAGGCATGGACCGGGTCAGCGACCGGACCTGGGGCTTTCGCACCCGGGCCGTGCACGCCGGGGCCGTCCCCGAGCCGACGACGGGTGCTCGCGCCGTGCCGATCTTCCAGACCACGAGTTTCGTCTTCGAGGACGCGGCCGACGCCGCCAACCTCTTCGCCCTGCAGAAGTACGGCAACATCTACTCCCGCATCTCGAATCCGACGGTCGCGGCGTTCGAGGAGCGGATGGCCTCCCTCGAGGGTGGCCTCGGCGCCGTCGCGACCTCCAGCGGGCAGGCAGCGGAGTTCCTCACCTTCGCCGCGCTGGCCGGGGCGGGTGACCACATTGTCGCCTCCAACAACCTCTACGGCGGTACCGTCACGCAGCTCGACGTGACGTTGCGTCGCTTCGGCGTCGACACGGTCTTCGTCGAGCCCGAGGCCGACGCCGTACGGGCCGCGATCACCGACAAGACGCGCTTCGTCTTCACCGAACTGGTCGCGAACCCCTCCACGGTGATCGCCGACATCCGCGCGCTGGCCGACGTCGCCCACGAGGCCGGCATCCCGCTCGTCGTGGACGCGACCACGGCCACGCCCTACCTGTGCCGTCCCATCGAGCACGGTGCGGACCTCGTCATCCATTCCGCGACGAAGTTCCTGGGCGGGCACGGGACGACGATCGGCGGGGTCGTGATCGACGCCGGGACGTTCCCGTGGGACAACGGCAAGTTCCCGGCCATGACAGAACCCGTTGCGTCCTACGGCGGGTTGTCGTGGTGGGGGAACTTCGCCGAGTACGGGTTCCTCACGAAACTGCGCAGCGAGCAGCTGCGCGACATCGGGGCGACGCTGTCCCCGCACTCCGCGTTCCTGCTCATGCTCGGTATCGAGACGCTGCCGCAACGCATGCGCGAACACGTCATGAACGCCCAACGCGTCGCCGCCTGGCTCGATGCCGACGAGCGCGTCTCGTGGGTGCGTTACTCGGGTCTGGCGAGCCACCCGCACGCCGAACGCGCCGCCCGTTACCTGCCGGAGGGTCCAGGGGCGGTGTTCTCCTTCGGCGTCGTCGGCGGCCGGGCCGCGGGGGAACGGTTCATCGAGAGTTGTCAGCTCTGCTCGCACCTGGCCAACATCGGTGACGCCAAGACCCTGGTGCTGCACCCGGCCTCGACCACCCACCAGCAACTCTCCCCCGATCAATTGCTCGCCGCCGGGGTTCCCGAGGACCTCATCCGCATCAGTGTCGGGTTGGAGGATGTCGAGGACGTGTTGTGGGACCTGGACCAGGCCCTGAGCCTGGCGACGAGAGGTGGCAACCGATGAGCCCCGACGCGCTGAACTCCGAGGCGATCACCCCCGACGAGCTGGCCCAGGGTCCGACCGCTGCGATCGGCGACGTCGGGAGCGCCGCAGCCGAGATGGCTCCCGTGCAGCCCTCGACGGGTTCCATCGACGCCCCGGCGAGCCAGTGGAAAGCTCCCACCCCGGGCGAACGACTGCGGATCCTGCGCCGGACGAGGACCGTCGCGATCCTGGGGGCCTCGAACAAGCGCTCACGCGCCTCCTTCTTCGTGGCCACCTACCTGCTGGCGAGTTCCGACTTCGAGGTCTGGTTCGTCAACCCGAACGAGACGGAGATCCTCGGGCGCCCGACCTTCGCGTCGCTCGCCGAGCTGCCCGGGGTTCCCGACCTCGTCGACGTGTTCCGCCGCCCCAGCGAACTCCCGGCCGTCCTCGATGAGGTGGTGGCCGTGGGTTCGCCGGTGATGTGGCTGCAGCTCGGCCTCTCCGACGACGAGGTCGCGCGCCGTGGTCACGAGGCCGGCATCAGCGTCGTGATGAACCGTTGCCTGAAGATCGAGCACGCCCGCTTCCACGGCGGGTTGCACCTGGCGGGTTTCGACACCGGGGTGATCTCGGCCCGGCGCCGCGCCCGCTGACCCGGCTCGCACCGCCCCTCACACGAGGCGGGTGTGCCAGGCCAGTGCCGAGACGTCGGTGAGCGAGGCGACCTGGTCGATGACGACCCGCAACCGGGCGGCGTCGTCGGCCGCGGCCTCGAAGTCCTCGCGGAATGGGGGTTCGAGGTATCCGGGGCCGCGTTGCACCAGTTGGTCCAGTAGTTCCAGCAGCAGTTCACGCTGGCGGGCGTAGAACGGCTGGCGTTCCTGAGCGCTCATGACGAACGTCGCCGCGACCCCTTTGAGCACCGCGACCTCCAGTTCCGTCTCGGCGGGGACGACGACGTCGGCCGCGTAACGGGTCAGCATCCCGTCCCCGTGCCGTCCACGGGTGGCGTTCTGGGCCGCGGAGGCGAACCGGCCGATGAGCTGGCTCGTCATGTCCTTGAGTGCGGCAAGGTGGCGTCGACCACCGAAGAGTTCCCCGGGATGTTCCCCAGCCCAGCACGGCAGGTTCGAGAGTCGTTGCACCGCATCATCGACGGCCTCGTCACCCGCTTGGGGAAGGTACCAGTCGCGAACCTGCGCGGCGACGCGGCGACGCACCTCTGGGTCCTCCAGCCAGCTGAGCCGCACGTGACCGGCGACGACCGCGTCCTCGACGTCGTGGACGGAGTAGGCGACGTCGTCCGCGAAATCCATGACCTGCGCCTCGACGCACGGCCGGTTCTCGGGAGCGTTCTCCCGCAGCCAGGCGAACACGTCGGCGTCATCGGCGTAGGCGCCGAACTTCGAGGTGGCCCGCGGTGCCTTGCCGTGCAACCACGGGTACTTGGTGGCGGCGTCCAGACTCGCCCGGGTCAGATTGAGTCCGACCGGAGAACCGTCCGCGGCCACCGTCTTGGATTCCAACCGGGTCAACAGGCGCAGGGTCTGCGCATTCCCCTCGAAACCCCCGATGTCGGCGGCGGCCTCGGCGAGCGCACGTTCACCGTTGTGCCCGAAGGGCGGGTGACCCAGGTCGTGGGCGAGGCACGCGGTGTCGACGACGTCGGGGTCGCAACCCAGGACAGCACCCAACTCACGACCGACCTGGGCGACCTCCAGGGAATGGGTGAGCCGGTTGCGCACGAAATCGTCGGTGCCGGGTCCGACGACCTGCGTCTTGGCGGCGAGGCGACGCAACGCCGAGGAGTGCAGGACCCGGGCGCGGTCCCGGGCGAACGCGCTGCGGCCGTGCGTCTTCGGGGGTTCGACGGCCCAGCGTTCGGCGTCGGCCGCGCCGTATCCGCCCAAGGGATTCGCCACCGTCAGCCTCCGGAGACGGACAACTCGGCCTGACGGATGACCTCGAGTGCGGCGCCGGAAAGTTCCCGGTCGTCGAGCCATCCCTCGGGCAACGCGACACGCTGCGGGGAGCCGGCCCGGCCACGAGAACCTTCGGCCGCTTCCCCCGGGTAGGGCTGGTCGAGGTCCATGCCGTCGAACAACCGGTCCAACGCGGCGAGGGAGTCGACGAGGCCCAGCTGGGCGCGCAGGTCACCACCCACGACGTAACCCTTGAGGTACCAGGCGATGTGCTTACGGATGTCCCTGCAGGCGCGGTGTTCGTCACCATAATGTTCGACGAGGAGTTCTGCGTGTCGGCGCAACGTCTGCGTGACGACCCGCAGGCCCGGACGGACCCGCTCGGGGCGGCCCGCGAAACCGGCCTCGAGGTCGGCGAACAACCACGGGCGGCCCAGGCATCCCCGGCCGACCACGACACCGTCACACCCCGTGCGGCGCACCATCTCCAAGGCGTGCTCGGCACTCCAGACGTCACCGTTGCCGAGCACCGGGATACTCGTGACCGTCTTCTTGAGCAGCGCGATCGCGTCCCAGTCCGCGTGGCCGGAATAGTGCTGGGAGGCCGTCCGGCCGTGCAGCGCCACCGCAGCGGCACCCTCCTGCTCGGCGGCGAGACCCGCCTCGAGGTACGTGAGGTGGTCGTCGTCGACGCCCTTGCGCATCTTGACCGTCAGGGGCAGACCGCCCTTGGACGCCTCCGCGACGGCGCCCGCCACGATCCGGCGGAACAGGTCCGCCTTCCACGGCAACGCCGCCCCACCCCCCTTGCGGGTGACCTTGGGAACGGGACAACCGAAGTTCAGGTCCACATGGTCGGCAAGTTCCTCGGTCACGACC
>JBPBQU010000039.1:0-6634 GCA_050955085.1 Janthinobacterium lividum
GTGCGGTCGCGGTGCCACACCAGAGGGTCGAAGGGGGTGAGCAGGGCGCGGGCGTGCGTACGCGGGGCAACGGCCCCCGCGGCGCGATAGACCGACTGCCGCGCCGAGGCCTTCCAACCGCGCACCCGCACGGGTTCCAGCGAACCCTCCTCCACGAGCTCGGCGACGGCCTGGCGCGATTGGGCGGGCTTGAGCCGGAAGTAGTCGCGCAGGCTGGGTTCACCCGCCACCCCGAGCGCTCTCGCCGCGATCCGTACCAGCTCGCGTACCGCCGCATCGGGATCGGGATCGGCCAGTTCGGTGATCGCGGGCGGCAGCACGCGCCCGCTGAGGTCGTAGAGCCGCTCGAACTGACTCGTGCGGCCGGCGACCGACAGGTGCCCGGCGAAAAAAAGGTGTTCGCAGGCGCGTTTCACGCCCGACCAGTTCCACCCCCAGTGATCCGTCGGCCGCTGCGCATCGGGGGCCAGCGCCGCCTCGAGGCGACGTGCCGTCAGGGGTCCGTGGGCCTCGACGTGGGCGAGGACGGTGTCGAGCAGTCCCGGTTGTTCCTGGGCGATGCTTCGCACCGAACCCCAGGCATCCTCGGCCGCACGCTGCATCCGCCAGCGCAGGAGGCGGTGCGTGGTCGGGCTGACGAACGACGCCTCGTGCGCCCAGTACTCCACGAGCTTGCGGGGCCGGCGGCTTGCGGCCCGGTCCACCAGCTCCGTCGGGTAGGGCCCCAGCCGAGCGAAGAAGGGAAGATAATGACTGCGACACAACACGTTGACGCTGTCGATCTGAATGATGGCGAGCTGGTCCACGACGCGCGCGACGTGTGCGGACGTCGGGGTGAGCGGGCGGCGGCGATGAAATCCCTGCGCCGCCAGTGCGATCCGGCGCGCCACCGGGGCGCTGATCTCCTCGACGGGTGGCGGGGTGGCGGCGTTCAGGACAACTCCACGAGCTTCTCCCGCACGGCGTAGACCACGGCCTCGATGCGCGAGTGCAGCTGCAGCTTCTCCAGGATGTTGCGGACGTGGTTCTTGACCGTGTTCTCGCTGATGCCCAGCGAACCGGCGATCTCCCGGTTGGCCATCCCCCGGGCGAGCAGGCGCAGGACATCGAGCTCGCGGGGGCTCAACCTGGGCACCCCGACGACCCCGAGCGTGCGTTCCTCGTCGCGACGCGTCAAGGCCGCGAACTCACCGAGCAGCAGACCCGCCATCCGCGGCGTGATCAGCGACTGCCCTCTCATCACGGCGCGGATGGAGTCCGCCACCTCCTCGGCGGGGACGTCCTTGAGCAGGTAACCGTTGGCACCTGCACGGATCGCACCGAAGAGATCCTCCTCCTCCTCCGAGGAGGTCAACATGAGGATGCGCGTGGAGGGCGCCACCTCCTTGATGCGGGCACAGGCATCGATGCCGGATCGGCGTGGCGGCATCCACACGTCCATCAGGACGACATCGGGCAGCAGTTCCGTCACCCGGGCGACGGCCTCGGGGCCGTCGCCCGCCTCACCCACCACGTCGATGTCGTCCTCGGTGGAGAGGACCATCTGCAGGCCACGGCGGAAGAGGGAATGGTCGTCGACGACGACGACCCGGATGACCTCTGACCCTGCGCCTGAGAGTTGCTCCGCCGTCACCGCTCCCCCTCACCTGCCCGGACACCCCGGTCGCCGGATGGAACGCACGCACCTGCGCGCGGGGGCCGATCCTGGCACGGGCGCGCCCGGACGCCCCCCGTCGGGGTGACACCCGGGCCCCAGGTCACGGCACCGCCGCTGCCACGACCGCCGCAACCGTTGCATCGGAGGAGGTCCGTGCCGTCGCGGCCTCGCCGTCGCTGCTCGTCACGTCGCGCACCTCCCCGTCACGCTGGACATCGAGGTGGATCACGCCGTAGTCCCAACCGCGGCGCCGGTACACCACGCTGGGCGTCGAGGTGGCGGCATCCACGAACAGGTAGAAGTCGTGGCCGACGAGCTCCATCTCGTACAGGGCCTGGTCCAACGTCATCGGCACCCCGTCGTGGGTCTTCTCGCGGATGACCACGGGCGAGGCGTCCAACGGGTCGTGCTCGATCTGCTCCACCTGATCGGGCTCGGAGGTGACGGCGCGGGAGGGGTCCATGGTCCCCACGGGAGCGGCGTCGATCATCTCGGTCGTGAGGTTGGCGGTGGCCTGGCGCACGGACGTCGGGCGGTGTCGACCGTGGTGGACCTTGCGGCGGTCGCGGGAACGCCGCAACCGTTCGAGCAGTTTCGTCGTGGCGAGATCGAGCGCGGCGTAGGGGTCGTCGGCGCACGCCTCGGCGCGCACGACCGGTCCCTTGTCCCGCACCGTGATCTCAACCCGTTCGCAGCTGCTGGACTGGCGTCGGTTGTTCTCGTGGGAGAGCTCGACATCGATGCGCTGGACGCGTGGAGCGAGCTGGTTGACCTTCTCCAACTTGTCCTCGACGTGGCGACGGAAATTGTCCCTGACCTCGGTGTGCCGTCCGGTGACCACTACTTCCACGGGATGCCTCCCTCGTTCGAGCTCGTCGGGTACGGCCGGCCGGCCGACCCGCCTCTGAGCGTCACCTCGCGCCGCGAACCACCCCCGCGGGACGGCACGCGGGGCGAGCGGCAGCAGAGGACCCGCGGAATCGACCGCAGCAGGCTGCACCCCGCACCACGGGTCCGGGTGCGGATGTCACCGGGTGCAGGGCTGACCCGACGCCGGTCTCGGCTGCCATGCGGCAACGCTAGACCTCCTGACCCCCTCATGCCCAGGAATGCACGGGTGCGGTTCCCGCGAGGGTGAGCGAGACCACGCCCACGACCCGCGCACCCCCGGCGCGCAGGGCGCGGACGGCCTCGGCCGCCGTGGCGGTGGTGGTGACGACGTCGTCCACGACGACGACCGGCCCCGGGGGTGCGGCGCCGGACATCACGAAGGCCCCGGCCACGTTGGCCCGGCGCCCGCTCGCATCGAGGGTGGTCTGATCCGCCACCCGGCGTCGCACCCGCAGCGACCGGGCCACCGCGGTGTCCTGCCCCTGTGCACGCCGCACTGCGGCGCAACGGGCCGCGAGGTCCGCCACGAGGTCCCCACCGCGAGCCCGCCGGCTCGCGGCCCGACTGGGGACGGGGACCAACCACAGCGTGTCGCCCCCAGTAACCCTGGGCGCCTGGAAGACCCCGGGGACGAGAACGTCGCCACGCTCGGCGAGCAGGACGTCGACCGCGCCTGCGAGCGCCGTCGCGACCACTCCTCGCACCGAGGCCAGCCCGCGTTCCTTCACCCCCAGCAGCAACTCGCGGGCCGACCCGTCGTGACGCGCGCACGAGAACACCGGCGTCGCGTCGGGCAGCTGCGAGGTGATCGGCGAACGGGCCAGCGCCTGCGCACAGCGGGGGCACCACCTGATACCCGGGCGGGCACAACCGGCGCAGTCGAGGGGCCACAGCAGGTCGGCGGCGGCGGTCAGGTTCCGGCGGATCCCGCTGGAGGTGCGGGTGCGGATCGCGGCTGTGGGCATGCGCTGCAGTCTGCGCACGTGCGGACCCACGCCGGGTGTTCATCCACCGGGGCAGCGCCCGCGCACCCCTGCGAGGACCTGTGGACACGGCGGCGCGCGCCGAGGGGATCGGGTTCGCTCAGCCGGGGTAGGCAGGGTCGCGGCCGTCGGCGACGGCCAGCCAGTCGGCCCCGCTGCGCGTCAACAACCGTCCGGCACCCGTGCCCACGACGATGCCACGCTCGTTCCAACCGGCGGCGATGGACTCGGCCCCCGCGACGGCGGGCAGCTGTTGGGCGGGGCCGGAGAGCGCAGAGACGACCGGCACCGGATCGCCATCGCCGGCGGGACGCTCCAGCACCACGATCTGGTCTCCGCGCAACCAGGACGCGTCGAGCACCTGCCCGTCTCCGGGGACGAGCTCGGGCGAACCCGCGGTGAGGCGGAGCGGTTTGCCCCCGACCCCGCGCACGATCCCGTGCACGCGGACGTGGGTGATGCCCGCGGCATCGACGGTGACGACGAGTAACCGTGCCCCGTCGCGCGAGACCCGCAACCGCAGCACCGACCCGCTGAGACCGTCGGCCGGCAGTGCGACCTGGGCGGGCGGCGTCTCGACCGCGTCCGCGGGGACGACGAGCGGGTCGGCCCCCGAAGTCGTCGAGACGCTCCACACCCAGCCCTCGCGGTCGATCGAGGGTGGGACGAGAGCGACCGGGTCCGTGAGGGCGACCTCGGATCGCCCACCCGGCCGCTGCACCCGCACCGTCCGGGCGCCGTCGGTGAGCACGGCGTACGCCGTGCCGTCGTCGGAGACGGCCGGGTGGGAGGCCGTGCCACCGAGGGCCAGCTCTGGGCCCGTCCCGGCGACGGCCTGAGCGGCGAACCCGTCGTAGCGGGCGAGTCCGGTCGGTCCCAGCAGGACGAGGCGTGGATCGGCGGCGGCCTGGACGGGGAGGGGTGGCTCCCCCGGGCCGGGGGAGGCGTCGCGGCTGAGATCGGCCCCGTCCACGGTGACCCGCACCCCGGACACCCCGGGTAACCGGGTCAGGCTGGCCTTCAGCTGGGCCAGCAGCAGGCCTCGCTCGTCGGGGCTGCCGGCGAGGGCCTGGTCACTGAGGTCCACGGTGGCCACCCCGCCCGCGACCGGGACGGTGCCCACCCGTAACCGCGTCCCGACGGGCGCACCACTGGTGACGGCGGGCGCGAGCCAGTCCGAGGGGCCCACCAGGAGTTCCGTGACGATACGCGTGGCCGTCGAGGAGTCGTAGCCGAACCAGCGGACGTCACCCACGAGTCGGGCGCCGTCGGGGGTGGCGAAGTACACCGAGAACGGTCGTAGCGTCCGCGACGCATCCAACTGGGTGAGTACGACACCGTTGCCGGGGTCGGCAATGCGCCACTCCCCGTCCTCGCGCACGAGGCGGACCGACCGGGTCAGCGAAGTCCCCCGCGGTTGCTGGACGTAGTGCCCCGTGGCGTCGACCACGGCCAGGACGCCGGCGTCCAACCGGACCTGGGTCTGGTCTCCATCGGCCGGCGGCTCGCTCGCCCCGGTCGCTTCCGACGCGGTTGTTCCCGCGGTGGGGGCTCCCGAGGTGGGGAGTGCGACGGGCACGAGGTCGGGGGTCGTGCGCACCAGCGTGGTCACGGTGTTCGGACGCCACACCTGCGCCGCCGCCCGTGTGAGGAACATCCGGGCCACCGCGTGATCGTCGGCGGCGGAACTGCCCGCCAGCAGGAACCCCCGCACGACGTCGACGGGAGCCACCCCCTGCCCCGGACCGTTCGGGATGACCTGCAGCAGACCGATCCGTGGATCGTCGACGATGCGTGAACCGCTGACGACGGGTCCGGAACGGGGCAGCCCGCCACCGCACCCCGTCACGGACAGGGCCAGGGCCAGGGACACCGCAAGGAACAGACCTGCACCGGGGGCGGCCGGGCGGGGCCACCTCACGAGGTGCTGGTCACTTCGGTGGCCCGCCCCACGGGCAGCGCGGCGACGGGATCGCGGTAACCCGCGGGCACGACGGGCAGCGGCGAGTCACGCAGCGCACAGCCGGCGACCCGGGGCAGGGTCAGGACGAAGTTGCACCCGTGGCCCACGCGTCCCCACACCTGCAGCCACCCACTGTGCAGGCGGGTGTCCTCCAGGGAGATCGCGAGCCCGAGTCCACTGCCACCGGTCGTGCGGGCGCGGGCCGGATCGGCACGCCAGAACCGGTCGAAGACCCGGGGCAGTTCGCTCGGTGCGAGACCGACGCCGTGGTCGCGGACCCCCACGGCCACGGCGGACTCGGTGCACACCACGGTGATCTCGATGGGCCGCGCCTCACCGTGTTCGATGGCGTTGCCCACGAGATTGCGCAGCACACGTTCGATACGGCGCGAGTCGACCTCGGCCGTGCACGCCCCGTGGGGAGCAGCGACCAGCACCTCGCTGCCACGACGCTCGGCGAGCGTCGAGGTGAACTCCACGACCCGCTCCACCAGGACCCGGACATCGGTCGGATCCGGCTCCAGCGCCGCGGCTCCGGCGTCGTAGCGACTGATCTCGAGCAGGTCCGCGAGGAGGGAGTCGAAACGTTCGAGCTGGGTCAGCAGGAGTTCCGCCGAGCGCGCGGACGCCGGGTCGAAACCGGAACGCGCGTCGTGCAGGACCTCCCCGGCCATCCGGATCGTCGTCAGCGGGGTGCGCAGTTCGTGACTGACGTCGGAGACGAACCGGCGCTGGAGCCGGGAGAGCTCCTCGAGCTGGCCGATGTGCTGCTGCATGCCGGCGGCCATCTCGTTGAAGGCCTGGGCCAGCCGGGCGAGGTCGTCGCTGCCGCGCACCCGCATGCGTTCGTCGAGATGACCACCGGTGAGCCGTTCGGCGATCCCGGCGGCTTGGCGGACAGGTTCGACCACCATCCGGGTCACCACCCACGCCACCGCACCCACGAGCAGCACGAGCGCGACCCCCCCGCCGACGAACGTGGTGCGCACCAGGGAGACGGTCTGCTCCTCGCTCGCGAGGGAGTAGACGAAGTACAGCTCGTACCTGCCCGCCCGCGGCAGCGTCACCGTGGAACCCACGACGAGCGAGGGTGCCCCGGCACCGTCGGAGAGGTCGACGATCTGCAGTTGCTGCGCGTCG
>JBPBQU010000040.1:0-6571 GCA_050955085.1 Janthinobacterium lividum
CCCCAGGCCCACCAGGGCGCAGAGCAGGACGAGCCACCACCTCCGGCGCAAGCCCTGCAGCATGGTCGTTCCCACGGTGGCACCACTCTCCTGTTCGTTCGGTCTCGTCGTGCGGTGCTCACCGGCAGGTGGCCGGTGAGGCAAGGGGTCGGGGTGTGTCAGGAGGACCTCCGGAGTCTGGAGGTCACGACGGAGATGAGGAAGGCCGCGTCCTCGCGGCGGGGGACGAAGACCGATCGGGCGGGCAAACCGGTCAGTCGCCGGAAGACCATGATCATGACGATGCTGCCCGACAGGTAGGCGACCAGGCTGGCAATCGCTGCTCCCACCCCGCCCAGGGGCACGACGAGGGCGATACCCGCGACCGCCACCACCAGGCTCACCAGTTGCGCGCGCGACTGCGTTCCCGGGCTCCCGAGGGCACTGATGGACCCGCCGAGGAAGAGGTTGAGCCCTCCGAAGACGGACGCCGTGAGCAGGATGACGGCCATCGGCACGGCGCCTCGGAACTCGGTCCCGAAGAGGAGGGGTATGACCAGTGGTGTGAGCGCTATCCCGGCGAGCACGGGTAGGCCCACGGCGATGATCGCCAATCGGCAGGCGCGGGCCGCGAGGTCCGCGTCATGGCGAGCTGCCACCTCGGAGAGCAGGAGGCGGCGCAGGTCGCCCAGCAGCAGGGTCGGGACCTCGGCGAGGGAGACCGCGACGACGTAGAGACCCAACTGCCCGGCACCCGCCAGGGGCAGCATCACCGTCTGGTCCAGTCGCAGGATGACGAACCCGGCGAGTTCCCCACCCCAGGCCCGGGACCCGAAGCGGGTCCCCTCGCGGGCGATCTCCTTGGTCTCGCGCCAACTGGTACGTGCCCGTCGTAGGCCGGTCAAGGCCGCGAGCTGGGCGATCACGAGCAGACCGGCCTGCGCCCAGGCACCCGTCGTGACGGTGAGCGCTCCAGCCAGCGCGAGACCGAGCAGTACCGCGAGCCGTGACAGCCCGGCGATCCAGCGCTCCCGTACCAGCAGCTCGTAGCGCCCTTCCCCGATGCGGGCGGCCTGGACGTTCATCAGGGCCATGGCGGGGATCAAGGTGAAACCGATGGCCCTCAGCAGGGGGATCCCCGCGCGGAACTGGGAGAGGAGGACGGGTGCGAGCAACCACAGGGCAAGGGCACCCACCGCGCCCATCAAGGCGCCGAGGACGCCCAGCACCAGAGCCACGTCGCTCGGTTTGCGTCCCCGGCGGGCGACGAGGTAGGACGCGCCGTCACCGAGACCGACGGACAGTACGAAAGGCAGCAGCGCCACCGGGGCCAGGATGGCCGAGAGGTGTCCGCGCCCCTCGAGGCCGAGGGTCCGGGCGAGCAGGGGACCGGTGGCGAGGGACACGAGCGGCAGGACACCGCCCGCGATCATCACGTTGATCACCGCCCGGATGGGGCTGCGGGCCTCGCGCTGACCGTCCCCGGCAACCTCACCGGCACCGGCACCGGCACCGGCACCGGCACCGGCACCAGCACTAGTACCGGTGTCGGCACCCTGCTCCACCGGTATGCCGGCGCGGGCTGCGGGAACCGGGGGATCCGTGGAGGGCACGGGAGCGACGGGCTGGACCACCGGGGCGACGGGCTGGACCACCGGGGGGACGGGCTGGGCCAGCGGGGAGATGGGCAGGTCCGCTGCGACCGAGGCCGTCGACGTGACGGGGTGCGGGAGCCACGTGGCCGTGGGATCGGTGAGCGTCGCAGGAGCGGACGCGCCCATCCGCACCGATACGGTGACCGGGGGTGAGCCCGGGGGTTCAGACTCCACGACCGCTTCGGTGGCGGGCCTGCGGGTGAAGGCCGCGCCCACGCAGATCCACAGCACCAACGAACCCGCACCACTGGACACATCGGACGACGTCTCCAGCAACGCGTAGTACACGATGACCATGGCGGTGAACAGGGCACCCGCGTCGTGCGGGTGACGGTGGGCCGACCGGATCGCGGCGAGCAGGGCGGCGGCCAGCACGATGACGAACAGTGCGAGGCGAACCACACCGCCCTCCTGGAGGAGCGACAGGTAACCGTTGTCGACGCCGTTGGTCGATCCGCCCTCGGTCAGGCTGGCCGCCACCCCGGCGCTGCCCGGTCCGGATCCGACCGGGTTGCGCGCGGCGGCGATGAAGTTCGGCAACAGCAGGAGGCGGTCCTGCACCGACTGGTCGCCGGCCAGCGACCCCACGTCGTAACGGCTCGAGGACGAACCGGTCGCGGCGAGCCCGAGGACGTTCACCCCGAGATACATGGCCGCGGTGATCACCACCGCCAGCACCACGGCGGCGGAGCGCCCGACCGGAAGCAGTCCCAGCAGCGCGATCAGGAGGAGGAGGACGGGGAGGGCGAAGAGGACGCTGCGCACCCCGGTGAGGACGAGGGCGGTGAGGGCGATCAGGACGACGAGAACGGTGAACAGCGCGCGGGCGCCACTGCGGGGCAGGCCGCGGCGCGCGAGCGCCCAGCACAACACGGCCAAGAGCCCAAGCCCCAGGTACAGCGCGTAACTGAGGGGCGATTCCATGGTGCCCCACACCCGGAAGGCCTGCGCCTGCGGCTGTCCGACGCTGGTGAGCGTCTCCTGCACGCTGCTCAACCAGGCCATGTCCCACCGGGGAGCGAGGAAGAACTGCAGGACCCCGTAGGTCGCGACGGGCAGGAGCAGGGCGACCAGGCTGCGGACGACGGTTCTCGCACCGTCCCCGCCCCAGCCGCGGGCGACGAGGTAGCCGATCCCGCACGGGACGGCGATGAGGAGAAAACCGGTGATGCGCGTCGCGACCGAGTTGGTCGAGGCGGTCCCCGCGCTGACCACCAGCCATCCGAGGTACCCGAGGAGCCAGCCCGAGCGGGGGGCCGCCGCTGGTCGGCCACGCGCGAGCAGGAACGCGGGCAGAGCGGCCAGTACGACGAGAACGGCCAACGGATCGTCGGGCAGGTACGCCTCCTCACCCGCCGTCAACCGCCGCAGCAGTGCGGTGGTGGGGAGCGCCACGAGGGACACCACGATCGCCGTCGACGGCCGGGGACGCAGCACCACCGCGGCACCGATGACGAGGAGGGGGAGCAGGATCCGCCACGGTCCCACGGCCAGTGCCGCGACGACCAGGACCGTCACGGCCACGGCCACCACCGGCAGGAAGGAGGACAACAGCGGGAGTTTCCGTTGCCGTGGCACCGCTCGCTCGTGACCGTCACCGGTCGCCAGAACGGTGCTCGACGTCAACAGGTCCCCCATCTCCTCATCCAGCCGGCGCACGTGGCACCGAAGCCCCGGTGCGTCCTGTTCCGTGCGCCGGTTCGACCCCCACCTCGTCGACCGCGAACTTCGGGCGACGGCGAGCGAGACCGTGAATCCCGACGGCGCAGGCAGGTCTGCAACGGTGTCGCGAAGGGCATCGGCGTGGAGTCTATGGGGCGGACGGGGGCCCGGTGGGGCGTCTCGTGGGTACCGATGGGCCAGACGGGGTGGTCACGACACCACCCGCCGACCCCCATCACGCTGCCTCGGTTCAGCTCCCTGCGGAGGCGGGCACCGGGGTGGGGGGCGCATCGTCGAGTCGCACGAGCAGGACGCTGTCGGGAACGGTCAGGGTCAGCGAGGGGCTGGCCGCCGCGGTGTCGACGGCGGCCGTGGCCGAGAAGGTGGGCTCGTACACCGTGGAGCTCATGGACCGGGGGAGTTCGACGGTGACGGAGCGCTCGGTCTCCACATCGCAACATTCCTCGCCTGCGGGGTAGGAGATCGCGTTCGTCCACAGAGCCAGCCAGTAGCTTCCGTCGCGCTTCTGCACGAGGACGTGGTGCACGTCGTCCACGGGCGCCCCGGATTCGTCGGCGGCTGACACCGAGATGTCGAAGCGGCTCGGGTGGAACGTCGCACCGGGGTCCTGCAGCAGATCGATGAGGTTGCGTACGGCATAGAAGGCGGGCTTGCGTTTCCCGTCCGCGTCGAGGAACTCGTCCCAATCATCCGTGGAGAGGTTGTAGAGGTAGTCGCGTTCGACACCGGCGCGGAAATATTCGAGGTAGTGCCGCAGTGCGTACTTGGCGCTCGCCCGCTCGGATACTCCGCCCTGGCCGGTGCAACCCTCGGGCGTGAGGGTGTTGCAGTACCCGCTCTCCGTCGAGATCACACCCTTCCCGTCGCACATCTGCAGGGCAGCGGGCATCCACTTGGTGGTGAGGTCCTGGTCGGGCAGTTGCCCACCCGGGTAGCTGTGCATCGCGGCGACATCGCAACGCACGTCGGTGAGGGCACTGGTCGCGTCGGGGTTGGCGACGGAGGGGCTCACGACGCTCAACCCGCGTACCGCCTCCTGGACACGACCGTCGTCGTCCTCGTAGTTCTTCATCGAGTCGTGCATCTCATCGGCGAAACCGAGCACACCGTCGGGCCAGTTCTGCCCCTGGTATTCCAGGTCTCGGTTGATGTCCCATTCGTTCGGGCCCTCCACACCGTCCGCGGCGTCGAGCACGGGCAGGAGTCCGGTGCTCACCACGTTGCCACCGGTGTACCCCTCCCGTGGATCCATCACGAGCAGTGTCTTGATGCCGTGCTCTTCGTGCAGCTCGTTCACGTGCCCGAAGAAGGAGGCGCCCTGCCCGCCCGTTCGGATGTGGCGGACCCCCAGGTCACCCAGGGTGGTGGCGAGCAGCTCGTAGTGCTCGCTCTGCTGGTAGAGCTGCACCGCGACCCCCATCGAGTCGACGACGGAGTCGGCCGAGCGGACGTCACCCGGGTCGGGGATCACCACGGGTTCGGTGTCCGGCCGGTTCGAGACCACGGCCACGACAGCGAGGAGGGTGGCCGCGGCCAGCGCGGCTCCGGCGGCGATCAAGGGCTTTCGGCGAGCTGCGCGCCCGCGTGCCCCGGGTCGTCCCGCCGGCTGCGATCCGCGTGTGCTCGACAGGTCCGCGGGAATCACAAGGCCTCCGAAACGATGGACGACAAGCGTCGAGCTGGTGTTGTGCTGTACGTCACGAAGGACGTTCGAGGTGAGGTCACGAAGGACGTTCGAGGTGCGGGGGGCGAAGCCAGCCCTGTTCGTCGTCGTCGCCGTCGTGTCGGCTAACGTCGAGTGTAGGTGCTGCTCGAACACGCCGGTGCAGCCTCGGACACCAGGGTCCGACACCAGGACGAACGTGAAGGGTCCGCCGTGAGTTCCATACCCAAGGTGTGCGTCGGCATCCCCGTCTACAACGGCGAGAAGTACGTCGCGGCGACCATCGAAAGCGTGCTGGCGCAAGACTTCGAAGACCTCGAGGTCGTCATCTCGGACAACGTCTCCTCCGACGCCACCGGGGAGATCTGCCGGGACTTCGCGAGCCGTGACGCGCGGGTCCGCTACGTCCGCCACGAGGAGCACGTGGGGGTGGCGGACAGCTTCTCCCGGACGTTCAGCCTGTGCCGTAGCGAGTTCTTCCGGTGGGCTGCCGCCGACGACGTGTCCGCACCCACGTTCGTGACCAAGGCGTTGCAGGTTCTCGAGGACCATCCTTCTGCCGTCGTCTGTTACAGCGAGGCGGCGGTGGTCGACGCCGCCGGCGACCGGGTACGCGACGACGACTTCATGCTCGACCTCTCCGGCCCGAGCCCCAGTCAACGTTTCCGACGGATCGTCCTGGCCCCCATCAAGCGTCACGCGGGTCACGAGCAGTACGGGCTCATCCGCGCGCAGGCATTGCGCGCGGCCGGGGCGATGAGCAGCCACGTCTACGGCGACCGCGTGCTGCTCGTCCGACTGGCCCTGCAGGGACCGATGCTGCGCCTGCCCGAGGTGTTGTTCTTCAACCGCGACCACGACGGTCGCAGCCAGCGCGAGGGGGTGCGGCGCACCCGACCGGGGTCCGTGCTGAGCCGGTGGATCGGTGTCGGCCCCTGGCCCCCGTCGGAGTTCTGGAACCCGGCACGCACGGGGCGCATCGTGTTCCCGGAATGGGACCTCGCAGGACAATATCTGCTGGCGGCCACGACGTCGGACGTCTCGGCGGAGGACAAGGCCTGCTGTGTGGCTGCCGTGCTGGCGATGATGGGTCTGCGGGCACCGAGGTACGGGCGCGACGTGATCGTCGGGGTCGAACAGGCTGCCCGGCTCCTCGCCGGTGGACGACTGCCCTGGAAGGGGGGACTCGACGCGCTCTGACGGCGTCCGGGTTCCGGGTGGGCAGCAGGGGTGGTACCCGCCTGGTCGGCGGGCACCACCTCTCTCTCGTCCGCGAGCGCAGCGCCAGGTCGGTTCAGACGATCGTGGCGTCCGCCCAGTCCGCGTGGTCGAAACGATTGCCGTCACCGGCGTCGGTGGTGACCAGGCGGATGACCTTCCTGCCGGCGATGTTCGCCGAGACAGTCCTGACGCTCCTGCCCGTGATGGTTCCGGAGTCGTACACCTTCGTGCCGTCGCCGTACACCTGGAAGGCCACGGAACCCTGACCGGCGACCTCGGCGTCGAGACCGACGACCGCACTGAGGGTGGTGGCGCTGTCGTTGGTGAAGCGGATCTCGGAACCGGCGTGCACACCGAGGCCGGTGGCGTA
>JBPBQU010000041.1:0-6483 GCA_050955085.1 Janthinobacterium lividum
GCAGTCCACCCGTGGAGACGGGCGACGGGGAGACGTGGTGGTGTTCCCACGAGACGCGCGAGATCGTGGGGATCGCCAGCGTGACGTCCACGTCGGTAGCGAAGCCGATGACCATGTTGTGATCCACTGTGATCCCCTCCTCAGTGCTACCCGGACGCACGAGCCGTTCTCGCGCGGTGATGATCTGACTGTACGTGCAGGCCATGGACGACGACAACGTCTTTTTCCGGGTGACCTCCGAACGAGTTCCGGCGACCCTCTCGCTGATCGACGAATGCGTTGCCGGACAGCGGATCATGAAGCTGCGAGCAGGGCCAGAACCTCGTCGCCGTACTTCTCCAGCTTGGACGGACCCACACCCGAGATCCTGCTCAGGGCGGCGGTGTCCTGCGGCACGGCCTCGGCGATCGCCATCAGCGTCGCGTCGGTGAACACGACGTACGCCGGCACCTCCTGCGCTTTGCTGGTGGTGGAACGCCACTCCCGCAACGCATCGAAGACACCCTCGTCATAGCTCGACGGGCAGTCGGCACAGCGTCCGAGCTTGCGGTCGACGGCGGCCGTCAGCGACGTACCGCACACCCGGCAGACCATGGGCCCGCTGCGCTTGGCCGGGCGCGACCCACCCGTGGTGGCCACCGCACCGGGACGCCGTCCGGCGGGCACGGCCTGCGGACGGACGGCATCGAGGAAGCGCGACGGCTTCCGGCTCGCCCGTCCACCCGGGGTGCGGGAGTTGGCCCACGACACGTGCACCGACTCCCGGGCCCGGGTGACGCCGACGTAGAGCAACCGGCGTTCCTCCTCGACGTCGTCGGGGGTTTCCGCGAACGAGATCGGCAGCAGTCCCTCACTCACGCCCACCAGGTGCACCACGTCCCACTCCAGCCCCTTCGCCGCGTGCAACGACGCGAGCGTCACCCCGTCGACGGTCGGGGCATGCTGGGCCTGACCACGTTCGAGGAGTTCCTCGACGAGGTCGCTCAGCTGCACACCGGGACGCATCCGGGCGAGGTCGTCGGCGAGGACGACCAACGCCTGCAACGACTCCCACTTCTCCCGCGTCGCCCCACCCGCACTCGGGGCCTTCTCGGCCCAGCCGGTCGAACTCAGCACGGCTCGCGTCTCGGCCCCGAGTTCGTGGCCCGGCAGCGCGGAACGCGCGGCCCCGCGCAGCAACACGATCGCGTCGCGAACCTCGCGGCGGGAGAAGAACCGCTCACCACCGCGCACGACATAGCCGACTCCCGCGTCGGCGAGCGCCGCCTCCAGTGCCTGCGACTGACCGTTGGTGCGGAACAGCACGGCGATGTCCTTGGCACTGCGTCCCGCGCGCACCTCCGCGGCGATCCTCGCGGCCACCCCGGCGGATTCGGCCACGTCGTCGTCGTAGGCCGTGAAGGTGGGCGGCGGCCCGGAGGGGCGCTGGGCGATGAGCTCGAGGCGGGCCCGCGCGTGCTTGCCCGTGGCCATCGACAACACGGAATTCGCGAAACCGACCACCTCTGGGGTGGAGCGGTAGTCGCGCACGAGGCGCACGACCTTCGCGTCCGGGTGGCGCTTGGGGAAGTCGAGCAGGTGTTCCGGCGTCGCCCCGGCGAAGCTGTAGATCGTCTGGCTGGCGTCGCCCACGACGCAGAGGTCCTGGCGCTGCCCGAGCCAGAGGTCCAGGAGCCGCTGCTGCAGCGGGGAGACGTCCTGGTACTCGTCGACGACGAAGTGGCGGTACTGCTCGCGCACCGTCGTCGCCACGTCGGGACGCTCGTCGAGGATGCCGGCCGTCAACAACAGCACGTCCTCGAAGTCGATGACGGCGCGGTCGGTCTTGACGTCCTCGTAGGTCCGCACCAACCGGGCCACCGTCGCGAGGTCGAGCCCCCCCGGCTCACCACGGCCGGCGGCGCTCGCGGCACGCACGTAGTCGTCGGGGTCGACGAGCATGACCTTGGTCCATTCGACCTCGGCGGACAGGTCACGCACCCGGGTGCGGTCGGCGGGCAGTCGCAACCGGTTGCAGGCGTCGGCTATCAACGGGGCCTTGTGCTCGACGAGGTTGGGCAGGCTCCCGCCGATGGACTGCGGCCAGAAGAACTGCAGCTGACGAAGGGCGGCGGCGTGGAAGGTGCGCGCCTGCACCCCCGCCACGCCCAGATCGCGCAACCGGGTGCGCATCTCCCCCGCCGCACGGGCCGTGAAGGTCACGGCGAGGACGCGGTTGGGGACGTACGCACCGGAGTGCACGCCGTAGGCGATGCGGTGGGTGATGGCACGCGTCTTGCCCGTCCCGGCCCCGGCGAGCACGCAGACGGGCCCGTCCAGCGTCGTCGCGACCTGGCGTTGCTCGGGGTCGAGACCGTCGAGGATCGCGTCGGCGTCGAGGTCCTTGGCGGGGCGGGTGTCGGCGGTAGCAGTCATGGCTCGGGCATCCTCTCAATCTCCACGGCCCCTGCTGTGCAGGCAGGGCCGAGGATGTGGACCGATCGGGCGGGAAGATGCCTGTGGATCCTGCGGTTGTGCTCCGTGTGAGCGGGAGCCCCCGCGCAGCGCACGACGAGTGAGGAGTTCGACGGTGTCGACGACGATCGAGGCCCCGGCTGCGGGCAGCGTCACGATGTTCACGACCACGTGGTGCGGTTACTGCCGACGCCTGAAGACCCAGATGGACCGCGAGGGCATCAGCTACTCGGAGGTCAACATCGAGGAGGTCCCGAACGCGGCGGACTTCGTGATGAAGGTCAACGGGGGCAACCAGACCGTGCCGACCCTGCTCTTCCCCGACGGTTCCGCCGCGACCAACCCCTCGGTCGCCGACGTCAAGAAGCGTCTCGGCGCCTGATCCTGCGACGGCCGCGCAAGTCCAGGCAGCGCCGGTGAGCACCGTCACCTTCCGGCCCACCGGCCCCGCCGAGTTCGCGGACCGGTGGGCCGCGGTGTTACCGCCGGGGGCGCGGGTGGGCGTCGACGGCGCCATCGACTCCGACGTCCTTGGATTCGCACAGGCTCTGGGGGACGCCCTGCAGGCGCGCGGGCGGCCCGTGTTGCGGGCTGCCTGGAGCAGTTTCTGGCGGCCGCGCTCGTTGCGCTACGAGTTCGGGCGTGACGATGCGGACGCGTTCCACGACACCTGGCTCGACGTGCCCGGCCTCTACCGCGAGGTGCTCGAACCGCTGGGCGCGCCGAGCGGGCGCTGGTGGGTCCCGTCGCTGTACGACCCGGACACCGACCGTGCCTCGCGGGCGCGGCGTGAACCCGTGTCCGACGACGCGGTCCTCGTCTTCGCGGGGCCCTTCCTGCTGCGCGATGACGTGCGGTGGGGTTTCGACGCGGTCCTCCACCTCTCGACCTCGGACGCGGCGATCCGACGTCGGGTGCCCGCAGGGGACGTCGAACGGGTGCTCGGCGGCTGGCACCGCTACCTCCGCGAGGCGGAACCGCTCGACACCGCGTCGGCGGTGCTGCGCTGCGAGGACCCCCACCGCCCCGCCCAACTCCTCCGCCACGAGGGCGACAGCCAGCATGCGGACGACAGCTAGGACGAGGGGCGCGGTTCAGGCCAGGCGTCGTCACCCGGGACGGGGAGGGGACCGCCGTACCAGGCCTCGATGAGCCGGCGGGCGATCGAGACGCCCGGTGGCGGGAGGACCTTTCCGTCCGCGAGCGCGGCGGCCAGCTCCTCGCGGGTGAACCACCGCGCGAGGGCGATCTCGGCACCGTCGACCTTGATCTCGGTCGTCGTCGCACGGGCCGCGAAACCCACCATGATCGAGGCCGGGAACGGCCACGGCTGAGAGCCGAGATAGCGCACGTCCTCGAGCTCGGAGCCGATGACGATGCCGGCCTCCTCGAACGCCTCCCGGCGCACCGTGTCCTCAAAACACTCGCCGGGTTCGACGAACCCCGCGAGGACGGAATAACGGTTCTCCGGCCAGACCGGTTGATGCCCCAGCAGCAGGCGGTCATCGGGCGAGATGATCGCCATGATCACCGCAGCGTCGGTGCGGGGGAAGTGCTCCTTGCCGTCGGGTTCGACCTTGACCCACCCGGCGGATGCGGGGAGCAGCGGTTCGCCGGTGCGTGGGGAGAACCGCGTGACGGCGTGCCAGTTCCCCATCGACAACGCCTCGGTGAACAACCCCGCGTCGAGATCGGAGAGTTCGGTGCCGATGTCACGCAGGCCGCGCCAGTCCTCCCCGCCGCCCGATCCGTCAGTGGCCTCCGGTTCGGACTCGCTGGAGACGACCGCCACGTAGTCCACACCGGAGTCCGCACCCAGGTAGAGCTGAAGGTCCGCTGGCCCGGGGGTGGGCACCTGGCCCGGGGCCAGCAGGACGAGCTGCATCCCTTGGGGGGAGGAGACGACAGGTGCCCGACCGGCGTGCACCCGCAGCACGCGGGTGGTGTCCGCGGCCCACAAGTCGGCCAACCGGGTGAGCCCGGCCCGGCGCGGGCCGGCGCGGTCGACGTGCTGGCGGGACAGGGCCAGATCACGCAGCGGGGGGTTGGGCAGGGGACCGGGAGTCACGTGAGCACCTTAGTTTCCGCCCCCGCCGTCGCACCCGGTCGGGGACGTGCACGCCGGGGACGTGCACGTCGGGTACTCGAAGGACGGGCACTCGGACGGGCACTCGGACAGGCGGGGAATACCGTGGGACCGTGCCCGCCCGCTCGCCTCACGTCCTCGCCGCCCTCGCCACCGCCGCCGTGCCCGGACTGGACGTCGTCGCCGCGGGCCCCGCGGAGACTGACGGGGCCGATTTCGACGTGGCCCTGGTGGCTGACGCGCCGGGTCGACGGTGGATCGTGAGCGCACCGCGGCGCCCGGCTGCCGCGGCGGCACTGGACACCGAGATCGAGTTGCTCAAGAGCCTGCTGGGTCCGCTCCCCTTCGCCGTCCCCGAACCCGCCGGCACGCTGGCCCTGCCCGAGGGTGGCCGGTGCGTCGTGTACCCCGAACTACCCGGGCACGCCGTCGACCCCGACGCGCTGCGGCCGGGGCCGGGATTGGCCGCCTCGATCGGGGCCGGTCTGGCTGCACTGCACCAGATCGACCCGAGCGTTTTCACCGGGGCCGGGGTTCCTGTTTACGACGCGGAGGAATACCGGCGGCGGCGTCTGTCGGAACTGGACCGGGCCGCCTCCACCGGACACGTACCTCCTCGCCTGCTGACCCGCTGGGAGGTCCTCATGGAGGACGTCGCGCGCTGGCGGTTCGCGGCCACCCCTGTCCACGGTGATCTCGTGGGTGAGCACGTACGCAGCGACGGTCGGGTCGTGACGGGGATCACGGGGTGGGTCGACGCGAAGATCGCCGACCCGGCCGACGACTTCGCCTGGCTCGCCGTGGGCGCCCACCCCGAGGCCCTCGAGTCCGTAGTGGAGGCCTACGCGCACGCCCGCCGCGAACCCCCGGACGCCGACCTGCTGGTGCGTGCCCGACTCGCGGGTGAGATGGCACTGGCCCGGTGGCTGCTGCTGGGGTTGCGTACCGAGAACCCCGAGATCATCGAGGACGCCCGCCGCATGTTGGACGACCTCGACGCGCACGCCGACGCCGTCCCCCTCGGATCCTGAAGCGGACCCCGTTCATGACGAGCACAGCCAGGACGCGCAGGACGAACCCCGCCGTGCCGAGTCCCGCATGACGAGGGTGCGGTTGGCGTCGGTCAACGCGGCCTCCGGACGCGACGTGCGCACCGGCCGGATCGACACCCTCGCCCTTGCCGCAGCGATCGCCGCGCTCGAAGCCGACGTGGTGGCCGTCCAGGAGGTCGATCACCTCCTGCCCCGTAGCGGTTGCCTGGACCAGACCGCACTTCTCGCCACAGCCGCCGGGGGAACGGGCCGCTTCGTTGCCACGATCCATGGCACTCCTGGTGTGGTGCAAGCTCTCCGGCCCGCGGAGTCGACGATCTTGGACGAGCCGTCGTACGGGGTGGCGCTGCTGTCCCGCCTTCCGGTGCGGGAGTGGCGGGAGCTGAGGATGCCTGCCGGCCGGGCGCGGTTGCCGCTGCTCCTCCCCTCGGGGAAATCCTCGGGAAGACTCTCGGGGCTGGGGGTCCACCTGCGCTGGATCCCCGACGAACCCCGCGCTGTCGTGGCCGCCGTCCTGGATCTCCCCGGGGGGGTGCTCACGGTGCTCGGGACGCACCTGTCCTTCGCCCCCACGCGGGCGGCGACGCAGCTGCGAGCTGTCTGCGACTGGGCGGCCGACCTGCCCCGACCGCTCGTACTGCTCGGAGACCTCAACCTGCCGCCGGGCATCGTGCGCCGGGTCCTGCCGTGGCAACCGCTCGTCGGCGGCGCGACCTTCCCCTCCCCCGCCCCCAGGATCCAGCTCGATCACGCGCTCGCCGACGCCCTCGACGCCCGCGTCGTCCACGCCGGCGTCCAACGGGTGGGGGGCAGCGACCACCGGGGGTTGGTCATCGACCTCGAGCTCTAGGCGGCTCGCGGACACGGACCAACCCGGCGCCGGGGGTCACC
>JBPBQU010000042.1:0-6409 GCA_050955085.1 Janthinobacterium lividum
CTGCGAATGCCTCGGCGGTCGCTGTCTCCCCGTCCACAGTGAGAACGTCCGTTGCGGTCGTGGCGTACACCGTGTCGGAAGCTGCAGCAGTCCCAGGAATATCACCGAGGGTAGCGCCTGCCGCAGTTTTTACCCCAAATGTGGAGACGAAAGCGGCCGAAGCACCCGGAGTCGGTGTCACGACTGTTCCCGAGACGGTGGTGTTTGTCAGCGCATAAGTCGTTGACGCGCTGGTGCCTGTTCCCGTCACCGACACCGCAAGGGTGTCCCCCTCATTGATCGCGGCCAGGAAAGTGGTGCTCGTGGCATTCGCGCCGTCGACCGTATAGAACGTGTTAGCGACAGGGAAGGAGTTTGCAGCGAAGTCGCGCAGGACCGTACCCGTGATCGGCTCGATGACACTAAACGCCACGGTGGTCGTCATCGCACCAGTGTTCACGTTACCGATCAGACCACTGGTGACGCTCGCCGTCGTTTTGTTAGTCAGCGCGTATGACGTGGCAGAGGCGCCCGGAGTGATCACGAGGGTGTCACCAACAGTCACCTGGCCCAGGAACGCACCGAGCGTGGCGGGAGTGCCATCCACGGTGAAGGTGTCGGTGCTCTTGGGCGTCACCGAAACCGCAGCCTTCGTGCTCGGGTCTGCGTACGAGAAACTCCCCGCCGCGGTCCCTGCCGTCACCGTGACGCCTGCAACCACCCCGCCATTGGCGGCGGTCGTCGCCAGTGCCAGGAATGCCGGGGGCACGCTCTTGGCGTCACCGAAGACGGTGGCCGAGGTCAGGGTGGCCTTGTTGGCGTCGAGGTAGCCGGTGGTCCCGGTGCCGATGGTGTTGGTGCCCAGCGTCAACAGGATCGGGGTGCCCTTGATCGCAGCCCAGGGGCCGGCGGCCAGCGCGTCGACACGCTCACCGTTGGCAATCGCGGCGGAGGTCTTGTTGTAGACCGCGGTGCCGTAGGAGGAGTTCGCCAGCAACTGCGCGGTAAGGCTGCGGTCTGCTCCACCGATGGTCTCGGCGGTCGCGGTCGGAATGGCCGCAGCGACGGCGTCCTTGACGGCCTGGGTGATGCCGGTGCCGAGGTAGACGACCTTGGTGACGCCACCGGAAACGAGAGCCGCACGGGTTTCCGCGGGCAGGTTGTCGATGTTGGTCAGCAGGATCGGGGTGCCCTTGTAGGCGAGCGGGCCGGCAGCCAGCGCGTCGGGGGAAACCATGCCGGTCGCGTAGTCACCGCGGGCGATGAAAACGGTCTTCGACTTCGTGGTGCCGGCGTTGTAGATGCTGGCCGCGGTGTCGAAACGGTTCATGCCGGTGAGGTTGGTCTGGGTCAGACCGGCGGCGGTCAGCTGCGCACGGGCGGCGGCGCTGACGGAGACGTTGTCACCGATCACGATCGCCTTGGTGGCGCCGAGCTTCTTGATGGCGTCCAGGGTGAACTGGGGCACGGTGCCGGTCTGGGTCAGCAGGATCGGCGCGTTGTTCATCCCGGCGACGTAGCCGGCGGCCTGCGCGTCAATAACGCGGTCGCCGTTGGCGATCACGACGGTCGTCGCGGTGGTGAAGGTAGCGGTGGCGATACGGGCGGCGGTGTCGAAACGGTCGACACCGGCGACCTGAGCGGAAGCGGAAGTGGGATCAAAGCCGGGTGCGGCCTGAGCCGCGCCAGCGAGACCAGCGACGGAACCAAGGCCCACGAGGGCGGCGACGCCAGCCCCGATACCACGCCGGCGCAACCGGGAGGTTGCTGCGGTCACGAGTGCCTCCAAGGCAGAGTGAAGTGATTTTCCCCCCCACGGGGGCCGGCTCGTTGCGAGCCTTCCGCCACCACCCCGTTCCACTACTCAGTGGAGCGACCTGGTGACAGATCCGAACGTACACGAGAGTCACACCAGCAACACGAGGAGTTAAGAATCCTCTTCGATCCCTCCACCGCATCGCCTTGCCCGCACGCTACTTGACCTGCGGTTTTGCCGCAGGCAGACGCATGTCACAGTTTGGTAACGGGTAGGACCACCCGTCCGGCATCACCCAGATGGCCCAGTTCGGTAGTCATGACGAGGGGACCCACCCCCTAGGAGGGCCATCAGACGGGAGTTGAGGGCCCTGCGTGACGGCCCGAGGGAGCTCGAATTACCCCCGTCGCGACGCCAACGGTGCGCAAACTCAACTGATCCATCGCTTCCGGCCCACGTCGGCACGGGGCGGCCTGCGGCCTGTTCGGGTCTTCCCAGCTCCGGTCACAGGCACCGGTCGTCCGGAGAACGGTTCCCTGTCAGGATCGACCATCTCGCGAGGGGAAGCGCCGAGGGGCTGGCTGGCGACCGCGACCCGCCTGACCTGAGGTTTGTCAAGTTTGCCCTGCACCCGTCCGATGACGTGGGCATGCGCGCCCACCTCACCGCCACCCGCCCCGGCGGGGGACGACTCGCCGGCGGGGCAGGTTCGCTGACCCTCGCAGGGGCGATGGTCTGCCTGGCCGTGCGCAGGGGCGAGGACAGCGACCTCATCACGGTCTGCCTGGGCGTGGCCGGGGTCGTGGCGTGCGTACTCGCCCTGGTAATGCTCGAAACCCGGAGGAACTCCGACAGGTACCGCACTGCAGGTCTGATCTGGGGACTGGCCACCGCCTGTGCGGGCTTGTTCCCGCACGCCGCGTTGACGTCGCTGCCGCTCACCCCACTGCTCTTCGCGACATCGACGGCCGGCTCGCTCGTCCTCGTGCTGCACCTGCTGCGTCGGGCGCGATCCCGCACCGACGAACCGCCACTGATCGCCGACGCACTCATGCTGGGTAGCGCCCTCGCCACCGTCGGCTGGGACGGTCTGGCGCGCACCGGGCATTCCGGCGGATCCGGTTGGGTCATCGCGACGGTGGTGGTGCTCGTGACCACCTCGCTGCTCGCATGCGCTTCGATCGCGCTCGCCATCGAGCATCCGCGACTTCGCATCGCCGCGGTCGGCGGCGCGGTGAACGGCACCGGCACCGTCCTGGGCGCTGTCACCTTGAACGACCACCCCCTCATCGCGCACCTCGCCCTCGGCGCGGGACTCATCGGTGGGGTCCTCAGCCTCCTCAACATGCCTCGCGGTGAGATGTTGCAGAACGGCGGTGACGCCGCTGCCCGCGCCGCGCACCGGCTCGAGCTTGCCTCCCTCGCCCCCGGCCTGATCCTGCTCATCGACATCGTGGTCCTGGTCGTCGCTCCGCGCGCCGACCCCGTCCTCTTCGGATTCTTCGTCAGCGTCCTCGTCGCGTTCAGCATCCGGCACGTCGCGACGGCACGCTCGATCGACGCCACCACGGCCCGCCTCACGTTCCAGGCCCTGCACGACGCACTGACGGGCCTCCCCAACCGGGTGGCACTCGAGGCTGCCCTCCATCAACCCGACCGCGAGCAGTCGTTGATGCTGCTCGAGATGGAGGGGCTAGACGACGTCAACGACGTCCTCGGGGTCGCGGCGGGTGACTCCGTCATCAGCGCAGCCGCGGGCGAGGTCCGCCTCCTCGCCGACCGGCTGGGCGCGCGCACCTTCCGCACGGGTGGCGACGAGTTCGCCGTCCTGATCCCGGGGGGCCCGGCGCGGGCGCTGCGGCATGCCGCGACATTCATCGCCGTGATCTCCACCGCCCCCGCGGCCGTCGAGGGAGTGGGCCGGTTCCCACTGACCGCCGTGGCCGGCATTGCCGCGTGCCGAAGCCAGGACGGCGTGACCCCGGACGACGGGCCGCACGACGTCATGGTGACGCTCGTCCAGGCCGGGATCGCCTTGCGCGATGCGAAACATCTGGGTGACGGTTCCGTCTCCGTTTTCTCCGGTGCGGTCGCCGCCGACCACGCCCGTCGCAGCCTGCTGCGCGAACGCCTGGCCGAGGCGATCCGGGATGGTGACATCGACGTCCACTACCAGCCGGTCGTGTCGTTCACGACGGGCCGCGTCGACAAGTTCGAAGCTCTCGCCCGATGGGAGGACGCGGTTCTCGGCCGGATCAGCCCCGTCGAGTTCATCGCCGTCGCCGAGGAGTCCAACCTTGTCGTCGCCCTCGGTGAGCACGTGCTGCGCTCGGCCGTGCAGTGGGCCTTCGAGGCCGGCGTCTTCTCCGCCGGGGTCGGGCTCGCCGTCAACGTCTCCGTCGTGCAGCTGCAGGCACCGGGGTTCTCCGACATCGTCCGCGACGTCCTCGAACAGTTCGAGATCGCACCGCACCTGCTGACGCTGGAACTGACCGAGTCGGTGTTCCTCGACGAGGACTCCCCCGCCGAACGCGTCGTCAACGAGCTGGTGAGCCTGGGTTGCCAGATTGCCATCGACGACTTCGGCACGGGGTACTCGGCCTTCGGCTACCTCGGTCGGTTGCCCGTCCACGTCCTCAAGATCGACCGTTCCCTCACCCAGTCGCTCACCGACGACGTCAACGGTCAGTCCGTCGTGACGTGCGTCGTCGACCTCGCGACGCGGCTGGGGCTGGCCGTCATCGTCGAAGGTGTGGAAACCGACGAGCAGGCCGAGATCTGCCGGTTCATCTCCGCACCGTTGGGCCAGGGCTGGCTGTACTCCGCGGCCGTTCCCCGCCACCTCCTCGGTGAGCAGTTGGCGCGGACCTACCCCGTGCCGAAGCAGTTGCACCCGGTGCGGGAAGACGCCGCCGGACGAGCCCGGGTCTGACCACCACCTCTCACCGGCTGCCGGGTGATAAGCGCGTGCCCCGGCGCACGCGCAGTGTCAAGGACCACCCCGAGGGGTGCGGCAACCCCCGGGTCGCGTCCTAGGTTTCAACTCCTTACAGTGGTGAGTGGTAACTGTCCGTGCAAAGAGTCGCGGTCTCGCAGTCTCCGCGTCAGGAAGCGGATGATGAACGACGTCCTAATCCCCCGGGCACTGATAAGCGGACCCGCGCGCGCCTGGTGGCACGCCAGATCCCGGGGTGTGACCCCACTTGCGGCATTGAGTGTGATCACCGCCGTGGTGGGATGGCTGTCCGTCGTCCCAGGCCACCTCGGATGGCTTCTCGGTGGACTTGCCCTTTACCTGGTGCTCCTCGGTGTGCAGTTGACGAGGTCTCCGGCCGCCGTCCCCGTGTGGGCTACCGGCCTGCCGCTCATCTGGTGTTATCTGGCGTTCGCGTTGACCCGGGAGGGCACCGGCGCAGCGGCGTCGGGCTTCACCCCGTTGGCGGTGCTGCTGGTCGTGGGCGCCAGCCTGCACGGCCGACGCCGGGACGTCGTCATCAGCCTGATCGCGGGGACGGGCGCCCTGACCGTGCCGGTACTGCTCGCCCCTGCCAGCTACCCGGTCGAGCCCGAGCTCAAGCGCGCCGTCCTGTGGTTGCTCGCCAGCGCCCTGGTGGGCGGGACCATCCAGCGACTCGTCCTCTCCCACCGTCAGCACATCGGCCATCTGGCCCTGCTGGCCGACACCTCCCGCACCCTGAGTACGGCCGCCGACCCGCGCGATGCGATCTGCCAGGTCGCACGCCAGGTCTGCACCGCCGACGTCGTCTACCTTCTCGAGCCGGACACCACCGACGTATCCGGGGGCCGATCGCATGACGCGTGGTCCGGCGATCACCACCAACCACCGCACGTCCGCGCAAGCCAGGCGTGCTCGCTGGTCTCCACGGCAGCCGTCGGGGAGGTCGGTGGTTGGCCCGCCCCCGTCGTGCGGGTCGACCTCAGCACGCCATCGCTGACCGCGCGAGCCTTCCGGGGTGAGCACGAAGGGTTCGTCGCCGACCTCGAAGCGGAGCCGGGGGTCTCTGATCACCTGCGCATCGGCCTGCACGTGGCGTCCGCGGTGTGGCAACCGGTGGTCGCCTCCGGGCAGCGCATCGGCGTGTTGATGATGATCTTCCACGACCACCGTGACGCACTCCCCTCAGCGACCGAGGCCATGTTGGCCACCCTGGCTGCAGACGCAGGCATCGCGATCGAGCGCGAGGACCTGCTCGCGCAGACGAAGCGAATGGCCACCCACGACGCCTTGACGGGCCTGTCCAACCGGCACCACTGGGATGTCGTGGCCGAGCGTGAGGTCGCCACGGCCCGCCGCAACGGAACCCCGGTGACGTTCGCCCTCCTGGACGTGGACCACTTCAAGGGTTACAACGACTCCCGCGGCCACCTCACCGGGGATCAGCTCCTGCGCGAGTTCGCCCACCGTGCGGCACCCGTCCTGCGCGAGGTGGACACCCTCGCCCGCTGGGTGGGGAGGAGTTCGCCCTGGCCTTCCCCGGGTGCACCGCACAGGACATCCAGCGCGTGACCGAACGATTGCACGAAGCAGTCCCCGACGGTCAGACCTGCACCATCGGCATCAGTCAATGGCAGGCCGGGCAGGACCACCACGACGTCCTGCGGGCCGCCGACGCCGCCCTGTACGCCGGGAAGGAAACCCGGCGGGGGACCACG
>JBPBQU010000043.1:0-6378 GCA_050955085.1 Janthinobacterium lividum
TGGCTGGGCTGCAGGACGTCCCGCGTGAGCTGTACGAAGCGGCGGCCCTCGACGGTGCCACCGCCTGGCAGCAAATCCGCTTCCTGACCATCCCACTGCTCAGCCGGACCACCACCCTGGTGATCCTGCTGCAGATCATCGCCAGCCTGAAGATCTTCGACCAGGTGATGCTCATGACCGACGGTGGTCCGGGTATCAGCACGGAGGTCGCCCTGACCTTCATCGCCCGCGCCGGTTTCACCGACAACCGTATCGGCGCGGCCGCGGCCGCCTCCGTCCTGCTCTTCATCGTCATCGTGGTCATCGCCGTCGTCCGTCAGCTCATCGAGCGTGCGCAGGAAAGGAGGGCGGCCTGATGGCGACCCCCGAGATCGCGACCGGCGCCCCTTCCGTCCGGTCCCGCGGAAACGGCATCTCCGCGGCCGCACCGGCCGCCAGGGTCGTCAAAGCCCAGACCAACGGCGGTCGGACGTTCAACACGATCTGCGCCGTGATCCTCACGGTCTTCGCGATCCTGTGGTTGCTGCCGAGCCTGTGGGGAATCAAGACCTCGCTCACGCAGAACTCCGTGTCCGCGCTGGGCGCGGAGTCCATCCTGAAAGACCTGCACCCGACCTTCGCGTCGTACGCGGCCCTGCTCAAGGGTGGCGACCTGTGGAACTGGTACCTCTCCAGCGCCCTCACCTCGGCCGTGAGCGCCGCCCTCGTGGTGCTGTTCGCCTCGATGGCCGGTTACGCGCTGTCCCGGATGAGCTTTCGCGGACGCAACCTCGTCTTTGCCGCGGTCATCGCCGGGATCATGATCCCCGCGAACGTGCTGATCATCCCGCTGGTCGAACAGCTCAACTGGCTCAACCTGCTGAACACCTACTGGTCGCTCATCTTCCCGCAGGTGCCCAGCGTCATCGCCCTCTTCGTCTTCAAGCAGTTCTTCGACGGGATCCCCCGGGAGCTCGAGGAGTCGGCACGACTGGACGGGGCGTCGAACTGGCGTATCTACCGGTCGATCATCATGCCGTTGTCCAAGCCCGTCATCTCCGCCATGGCGATCGTGACCTTCGTCGGGGTGTGGAACAACCTCATCCTGCCCCTGTTCACGATGTCGAACCCGAAGCTCATGACCATTCCCGTCGGGCTCGCCTCCGTGCAGGGCTCCTTCGGTCAGCGCTATTCCGACATCCAGGCCTCTGCGGTCCTCGGCGCGCTCCCGCTCGTCATCCTTTTCCTCATCTTCCAGCGCCGCATCGTCGAGGGCGTCGCCGGAACCGGTCTGAAAGGCTGATCCACCCGTGACTTCCGCTGCCTCCGACTTCACCGGCGTCGTGAACCTCGACGTCGCCGGGCCGACGATCAGTCGTCACCTCTACGGTCATTTCGCCGAACACCTCGGCCGGTGCATCTACGAAGGATTCTGGGTCGGGGAGGACTCCTCGATCCAGAACACCGCTGGAGTACGCGACGACGTGGTGCAGGCCCTGAAGCAGATCAACATCCCCAACCTGCGCTGGCCCGGGGGATGTTTCGCCGACGAGTACCACTGGACGAACGGTATCGGCCCGCGTGCGGAGCGCCCCGCCATGGTCAACACCCACTGGGGTGACGTCGTCGAGGACAACTCCTTCGGCACCCACGAGTTCATGCAGTTGTGCGAACTTCTCGGTGCGGAACCTTACGTCTCCGGCAACGTCGGCAGCGGGACCGTCGCCGAGATGAGCGACTGGGTGGAGTACCTGACGCGCTCCGGTGACGCCCCGATGTCCCGGCTACGAGGCGAGCACGGCCGCACCGAACCGTGGAAGGTCCCGTTCTGGGGGATCGGCAACGAATCCTGGGGGTGCGGCGGGAACATGACCGCCATCCAGTACGCCCAGCTGGCGGCCCAGTTCTCCACTTACTGCCGCAACCACGACGGGAATGAGCTGTACCGGATCGCCGCCGGCCCGAACAGTGACGACTACGCTTGGACCGAGACGCTGATGAAGTCGATCGCCACCCTCGGAAAGGGAGTCGAACCCCGCCACCACCATTCCTGGCAGGCCCTGTCCTTCCACTACTACACCCTCGCCACCGACGACTGGCTGCACAAGGGTTCGGCCACCGACTTCGACGCCGCGGACTATCACCGCACGATGGTGAACGCCTGGCGGATGGACGAGATCGTCGCCGGGCACTCCCGGGTCATGGACGTCTACGACCCGGACGCGACCATCGGTCTGGTGTGCGACGAGTGGGGCACCTGGTGGGACGTCGAACCCGACACGAACCCCGGGTTCTTGTTCCAGCAGAACTCCTTGCGCGATGCCCTGGTGGCAGGGTTGCACTTCGACGTATTCCACGCCAACGCCCGTCGGCTGGTAATGGCGAACATCGCCCAGACCGTCAACGTGCTGCAGGCCATGGTCCTCACCGACGGGCCCCGCATGGTGCTGACCCCGACCTACCACGTGTTCGCGATGAACGCGGGGCACCAGGACGCGACGAGCCATCCCGTCCAGGTCACCACCCCCGGCGCGACCTACGAGGGCCCGGAGGGGTCGTACCCGACGGTGACGACGTCGGTCAGCTCGCGCCCGGGTTCCGTCCTCGTCTCGCTCACCAACCTCGACGTCGAGGCCACGAACACCGTGACCCTGTCCCTGCGCGGTCGCGAGTGGAACCTCGGGACGGCGAGGATCCTCACGGCACCGTCGCTGCAGACCCACAACACCCCCGACGACCCGAGCGCCGTCACGCCGACGACGTTCGACGGCGCCCGTCAGGACGGGCAGACCCTCGTGGTCGAGCTACCGGCCCACTCCTTCGCCACGGTGGAACTCACGCTGGCCTGAGCCCTGTCCTCGACGGTGGTGGGGGCGGTTACCGGGCCGAGAGCCCGTGCGCCGCGAGGACTCCCGCCACAGCGTCGGCAGGGACCCCGCGCCCGTCGCCCCGCGGCCAGTGCACGCTCACCTCGTCGAACCCGGCTGCCTCCAACCCCGCGAGGAAACGGGGGTAGTCCTCGAACGCGTGCACCTCGTCGCGACCCAGCAGCGCCTGCCGACGCACACTGCGGGTCGGGGCGATCTCGGCGTGGACAGCACCGAACCGCTCGGCGGGAGCGGTGAACCCCGCGAGCGACGAGGCGAGATCCGCCGCGCCATGGGCGCCGATGGTCACCCAGGTATCGGCCGTGCGAGCCGCGAACCGCATCCCGCGCGGACCCTCCGCCCCCACCACGAGCGGGACATGACCGCGGACGGGACCGGGCACGTTGCGGGCGTCGTGAGCGGTGTAGAACTCACCGACCGCGTCGGTCACCCGTTGGGAGAGAACGGTCGTCAACAGCGTGGCCCACTCCTCGAACCGGCGCTGGCGCTCCCCCGGTGTCAACGCGGGGATCCCGAGCACGCCGGCGTCCTGCGCCGACGTACCCGCGCCCACCCCGAGGTCGAACCGGCCACCGCTCAGGTGGTCGATGGTCATCACCTCCGCCGCGAACGTCACGGGGTGGCGGAAGTTCGGGGAGGCGACCAGCGTCCCGAGGCGGATGGTCGAGGTGGCGGTGGCCGCGGCTGCCAACAAGGGCACCGCGGAGAACCACGGACCGTCGCGCATGTCGCGCCAGGACAGGTGGTCGTAGGTCCACGCAGTGCGCAACCCGGCCGCTTCGACCTCTCGCACGGTGGCGACGAAGACGTCGGGGGCGAGGTCGGGCAGGACGACGGCGGACAACGTGAGCACAGGAGAACCCTACGAGGAGCGCGGGCTACGTTTCCCTGCGGTGTCGGCCCCGCTCAGCGTGAACGGCGCCGCCACCACCCGCGCGCGGGAACCGGCGGTGCGGGCGCGGGAACCGGGGGTACCGGACGGGCCGCCTCCCAACGCTGCACGAGGTCATCGACGTCGACGAGTGCGACGATCACGGTGGGTCCTTCCTGCGGGCGCCGGTAGAACTCCCGGACCCGGTCGTTGAAGTCCTCCCCCACGGCGCGAACCGCCGACTCCACCCGCAGTTCCCCCACGTCGCGCAGCAGGACCTCTCGTTCGCGGCGCAGCGCGAGGGCGGGCGGCAGCATGGCCGAGACGTCGAACCCTTCACGGCGGGCCTTGTCGGCCGCCCAACCGTCCGCCGAGAAGGGCCGGTCCAGATCGGGCAGCGGCGCCCCGGCTCCGGCGAGACCGTCGAACTCCCCGCGCTCGGTGGCCTCCCGGATCTGGCGTTCCACCCAGTCCTCGAATCGGAGACCGGCCGGTTTGCGTTGGACCACGCGCTCCCGCTCCTCGTATCTCGTCCCGTGCCGACCCTGCCTGCCGTCGTCCGCCCCCGGACCCACGCTGCCACCGCCGACGTTCATCGCCTCGACACTGCCACCGGATGGGTCCTGACCTCCGTCGCACCCACCCCGCTGCGATCAGGCCCACCACCGTGCGATCAGCTGCGCTGGGTGAGGCGGTTCAGTCCACGACCGGTCAGGACACTGGCCAGGGAGGCGGGGTTGAACGCGCGGGCCGCGTCGGTGAGGGTGTCGCATTCGTCCTCCGTCAGCTTCAGGTCGGCGGCGGCCACGTTGAACTCCAGCTGTTCGACACTGGAAGCGCCGGGGATCACGACGACCCGCGGCAGGCTGAGCAACCACGCGAGGGCGACCTGAGCCATCGCGGCATCATGGCCTGCGGCCACGTCGCGTAGGACCTGCAACAGCGGGGCGATACGGCGCAGGTTGTCCACACTGAACAACGGGTTGGCGGCACGGACACCCCCGGGACGGTGATCCTCGGAATAGCGACCACCGAGCAGACCCTGGGCCAGCGGACTGTAGGCCATGATCATCCGCCCCTCGCGCTCCGCGAACGGTACGAGGTCCTCCAGTGCTCCCGGCACCGCGAGGGAGAACTGCACCTGGTTGCTGACCACGGGCCGCCCGAGTGCGGCGTCCGCCTTCTGCCAGCGCTGCAGGGTGTAGTTCGAGACCCCGGCCGCGCCGATCCGGCCGTCGTCCAGCAGCGAACGCATCCCGGGCATGATCACGGAATCGGGGACCACGGGATTCGCCTGATGCACCTGGTAGAGGGGGATGCGATCGACGTCGAGACGCTTGGAACTCCCGGCGGCGCGCCATTTCACGACCGGCGGGAAGGGTGCGACCGGGAAGACCTTGCTGGCGATGACGACCTTGCGGCGCCGCTCCCCCAGCGCATCGGCGAGGATCCGTTCACTCGCCCCGAAACCGTAGATCTCCGCGGTGTCGAACAAGGTCACCCCGAGTTCCAGGGCCCGGTGGACGATCTCGCGCGCGGCGCCCGAGGCGTACCCCTCGCCGTAACCCCATTCTCGGGAGCCGAACTGCCATGTACCCAGCCCGACACGACTCACCCGGCCGAGGCCCTCGACCTCCAGGAATTCCATCGCGTCAGTCTGGTGCGGCCCGGCGCCGGCCGCATCCGGGGGCGCTCGATCAGGACGGGGTTCGCGCGCGCTGCGGCAGGAGTGCTGCAAGCACACCGTCGGCCAGCACCCGGTGTCCGGATGCGTCGACGTGATCACCGTCGGCGGTCAGGAGTGACGTCACATCCGCGTCCCCGTCGACTCCGCGGAAGGCGCTGCGGGAATCGCTGAATCCCGCCGCGTGGCGCCCGGCCACCTCGCGCAGGGCCTCGTCGAGGCGGTCGGTGAGCCACGCCTGCGCCCGCAACTGCCGCCGCGTGTAGCTGCCACGGGCCGCTGAGCCGTCACGACCCACGGCCCAATACCCCGTGACGACGACGCGCCGGCTCCCGAGAGCCGGCGGCAGACCCGCGAGCAGGGTCTCGACGTTCGACGCCGCGGCCTGCACGGCCGAACGTGCGTCCCGGGCCCAGGTCGCGATCGAATCGGCGCCCGTCGGACCGCCCGAGACCTGGTCGCTGGGAGCCGCCCGATCCGGGTCCGGCACGGTCTGGAGCAACGGGGCGATGTCGTTGGCCCCCGTCATCACCAGGATCAGGTCGGCACCCGCGAGCAGTGCCGGCTGCGAGCGGGCCACGGCGAGGGTGTCGGCGCTGCGCGCGCCGCCGACCGCGAGATCGGCCGTCCAACCGGCGACGTCGAACCGTCGGCCGAGGTCGTCGGCGACCAGGCGCGGGAAGGGGGTGCAGGCGCACGCGTCACCCGCGGGCACCGAATCGCCGAGCGAGACCACCCGCAGTTCGGCGTCGGAGACAGCCGACGTCCACGACGTGCTCCCGGCCAGCAGCAGGAGGCACCCCACCACCCCCAGGACGGCTCCGGCGCGGCGGTGCACGCGTACCACTCAGCCGTCTGCGGTGGCGGGAGCGCTCCGGGCCAGGTCCACGTCGCTCGTCACCGCGTCGGAATCAGGATTCACGTCGAGGCCGAGGGCGGGGCCGGGGGCGAGGTCC
>JBPBQU010000044.1:0-6356 GCA_050955085.1 Janthinobacterium lividum
TCGCACGCGGCGCCTACAGGGTCCGGTACGCCAACTTCGGTTCCCTGTTCTGGAGCGCGACGCCCGGACCCGCCGAGGTGAACGGCCGTCGCCGCGGTCTCCAGGAGCACCTCGAGGCCACGGATGATGACGTGCGAGATCCAGAAGACGCGCGAACACCGATGCCCGCCACTGGCAGGGTGGGTCCTCGTGAGCAACCCGCGACGCGACGGCGCACCGGATCTGAGCGCTCTGCGGCCGTTGTACTCGTCCAAGACCACTCGCGGAGTGCGCTGGATCGTGGGGATCGCCGTCACGCTGAACATGTTGAGCGCCGCGTTGCGGCTCACCGACAACCCAGACGGCCCCGATATCGGCCTGTCCATCGTCGGCAGCGTCATCTGGCTGGCGTGGCTGTACTTCACGCTGTTCGATCGACCGACGACGAGACTCGGCCCCAACGGCCCGGCCGTGCGACGGGGTGGACGCTGGCGGCAGTACCTGTGGACGCAGGTGCGCGAGGTGAAGGTGCAGACCCGTTGGACCGACGTCTCGTTGCTCGTCCTGCACGATGGCCGCTTCGCGCGGCTGGTCGGCATGCCTGTCGAGGACGCCCAACGCCTGGCCGATGCTCTCGACGCGCGGCCGACGTCGTAAGGCTGTCCAGGTCCGCACGTCGCGTCAGGGGAGCTCGAGCAGACGGCTTCTCCCGCGAGGAGGCCGTTCACCGCACTGTGCGCGCACTGCTCCGGTCAACACACAAAATGCGCGCGCGTGGTTGCCCTCGACGTCCCGACGGGCCTGGCGGTTGCAAGCGATCGCCCTGAACCGATGGGGGCAGGAGCCCAGGGCTCGGGGCCGGGAAAGCCGGTCACCTGGGGAAGGGCGGCAGCCGTAGTGGGAGGGAGAAAGGCTGTGATGCCGAAGTATCCGTCGTTTGATCCGGACGGTCCTGGCGTGGGGAGTTTCCCTGTTGCGAGGGTATCGAGGACCCAGGCCAAGCTTCGCTGTTCGGCAGCGCCCGAGCCGGGCCGCTGGTTCGATGACCCGTTCAACCTTGTGTACCTTCTGGCGACGCTGATCGTGGCGTTCGAACGGGTCACGGGCCACCGGGGCGCCCGCTGCGCCGGTGTGGACGGGCTGCGGGTCGCCGACGTGGAGGCGGAGTTGACTCACGATATCTCAGCCTCATTGGTCGGGACCGCATAGATTCCCGCAACCTTACCTGAATGGTTCCCATAGTCCTTCGCCGCCCAGATGAAACATGGTAAGAAATTTACTTCATCTCTCCTCACGTAAAGCCTCTCGAAGCAACTCCTACCCCACAGGGCCGACTACGCCGCCTGAGGGCCACTCGCGAAAAGACTCATCGGCTCACGCAAACGGCTCCCATTGCTCCCGTGAACTTCTGAAAATGTTCACTCGTTTCTCGAGGAATGTTTTGCATCCCAACTTTGCACTACAAGCACCGAGAAAAACCTCATCTCTAACAGACATGACATCCCACCCGAAGTTCTGAAAAAGAAGACGGGAGAAGGCCAGAGCCTCCATCTCTAGAGGGGGAGTGCCATGCACTTCGAAGAGTGCCGTGTAGTTATCCACTGCGGTGGGATCCTCCTCAGGGTCGAACTCACGCATGTAGTTCTCATCCAGAATCACCGTGAAATCTCTCGAAACACCCGGAACATTGATCCTCCACAGAGGCCTGTCGCACAGCACGCGATCGGCCGCGGCCTGCGGGGTGTGCTGCAGCTTGCCGCCAGGGTCCTGATCCACATGTTCCTGTCCGAAAAATTCATCAAACATCACAGTGATCAACTTATAGTCCTGCGGCGCCTTGATAAAGACGAAATAAGAAAGTGACATCAACTACCCTAACGTGAACTCTTGAAAGTGACCGTCACCCAAGATCATCCATACATGACCGGGAAGAACGCGGTTCTGCACCTTAGCTTCTCCAAGTGCGCGACGCCAACCCCTATCAGCTTCCTCAGCCGTCAGACCGATGGGCCTCCCGTCGATGATCAGATCGCCCCCTCCTCGATCATTCAGTTGTCCCGACCCCGACTTGATGTCGTTCTTAATGGTGGTGGAGACCTCCCTATCGGGATCCCTTTGCATGAGCGCCTTGAACTCGGTGAGAGTTCCGGGGTCACCGGGACTACGACGAATGACACTGTCAGGATTCTGGTCGCCTAAAGGGTCTTGAGGCCTGAAGTGCACCGACGCATCGAAATGTTCTGCGACTGCATCCGCCGTCGCTTGCTCGACCTCATTGAAAGGCTTGCCGAACGTGCCCACCTTGAACGTGGCGCCGAGCGGACCCGGCTCGGACGCCAAGACCGCCTCGGCTTCGTCGATCGCGGCCCGCCCCAGTTGACTACCAGCTTCAGTGGCGCCAGCAGCAACCTCACCCTCGGTGGCCGCGGCGGCCGACGCCGAGACGGCACCTGCGGTCGCGGCTTCGAGGGCGGCTTCTTCTGCGCTGACCTCGACGACACTGCCGAGGGCGGCGTCCACCCCCACCTCTGCTTCGAGACCCAGACCACCGCTGAGCGCGCCGATGGCGAGGTCAGGCGCGACATGACCAGTCCACGTACCCCAGTGATGGCCCCAGAGGTCCGGCAAGTCCAGGGTCTCCACCACAACCTCCACCGCAGCCTCCTGCGGGTGCAGAAGGGTCCACCACTGGGCCTTCCCCAGCCCCTCCCACGCCTCAAGCGCTTCAACACCTCCCCTGACGCCCACCAGGTCCCCGGCAAAAGCCTTGGCGTTGTCGTAATCCGAGCCCATCGCGTCGAGGGCGTCGTAGAGGAACCTCAAACCCTTCCCCTCAGGGGGCGGGATCGGCACGTGCGCCGCACCCGGCGCGATGAACGGTGCGTCCACCGGTGCCGGCACGTTGACCGCCATCGCCGCGCGCAAGTCCTCCAACCCCTCGATCTGCGACCGCACCGCCGCCGACACAACCGCATCCGCCGCCGCCAACTCGTCCAACGCCTGACTCAACATCACGTTCGCGTCGTCCTTGAACGACTGCGCATCCAGGACCCGCGCGTTCAGATCCAGCAACGCGTGCGCATACTCGGCCGCGTTGCCCGACCCCGCAGCCCAGCCCAACCGGCATCACCCGCGTCGATCGTCGCCACCGCCTTCTCCGCGGACAGATTCGCCTGCTCATCACGAGCCGCTTCCAGCGCCGCCTGAGCCGCAGCCCGAGCCGCCAGTCCTTCCCCGTACTTTGCCTGCGCCGCCCGCAGCGCCCCCGCGTACACCTTCAACGCGGGCGCCGACCCACCCGTACGGTCGGCGTAGGTCCCCACGTAACCCGCGACCCGCCCCAACACCTCCCGGGCCGCGTCCCCAGCACTGCCCTCCCACTCGCTGGTCGCGTCCTCGCCGTGCAAACGCACCGAGGAAGAGGCGAACTCCAAGTTCATCGCCGCGAACTCCAAACCGTTCGCCAAGGCCTCCACCTCACCCGGGTCCCCAGGAATCCCGTGCGGATAGAGGACGTAGATCTCGGCGGCGCTCACCGCACACCACCGCCGAACCCAGCGAAGGGATCCGACAGCCGCGCCCAGCCGGGTGGCACCCGGGCAACCGCCTCACACCCGGTGCCCCTCACCGTTCCAACCTCGACCGTGGGCACCACCGCAGCGGATACCGCCAGCAACTCCGGACCCGGCAACCGCATCCGCACCACTGCCGCATCGCAGCGTGTGGCGTTGCACCCCCGCCCCGTCGACAGCATCACCGCACCTGCGGGGGTTGCCACGACGACCCCGTCGGGTCGAAGGGCAACGAGCTCAAGGTCACCCTCGCCGACGCGTCATCCTCGGAGTACCGCTGCGCGGAGGACTCCAACGTGCTCGCCACCGACGCGATCAACGCCGTCGTGTCACCACCCGCGACGGTGTGCAGCGACGCGAACCGCCCGAGCCACCCCGCAACATCACCCGGCCCACACGCCGCGGCCGCGTTCGTCACCGTTGCCGAACCCGTCCGTACCCACGTCCCGACCTCGGAGCCGTCACTGTGCAACGACGAAGCCGCATCACTCACCGCACTGACATCAACGTCGAAACCGGACACCACGACCCCACCTCGCCGACTGCCGAGGGAGCGGAGGCTGACACAGACCCACCGACCCCCGCAATACCGAGCAACCTCCCCCACCCCAGCGACGGGGACGGTGATACTCCGGCCCGCGTCGTCTCCGAAGATGGCCGACGGCACCGGCCACCCCCGGCCACCCGGTGACGAATCCCCCTGCTGCGCTATAGATGTCGACGTTGCCAACGCGGACGTCATCCCGACGTCAGAAGGAAAACCTGGCCCCACCGACCACCCCGCTGTCAGGACTCGCCCTCCCCGACCGTGCGAAAGGTGTGTCCGAGATCCCCCGAACGGAGTAACGGCCACCGCGAGGTGGACGGCGTGCTGCCAGAGTGCGGGCGCCGGGCGCCGCCCTCACGGGGCATCCTCGATGAGCACTTCCCGACCGCATCTCTCACCCAACCAGACTTGACGACCGCCAAGTCACCTTCCTGGATGCTGATCGTGAACTACAACGGCCAGACAACGAACCACCCTCCACGACAACCCCGGCGGCGCCGTAAACCGCGGTGACGACGCCCGGCCCACGTCAACCGACGACGATGGACCCGAAACCACCGCCATCACCCCCCAGCGCGCCTGACGATGCGGCCCGACACTACTGTCAAGACACCACCTAACAGCGCTAAACCGCAGGTCACGGGCGTACGAACCGACCTTGTCGGGGCCCTGCTTGACCGGGGCCATCGAGGAACGCGAGCTGAAAACGTCGATGCCCATCGTCATAATGTTCGTGTGGGACCGATAGCACGACACGTCATTTCCGTACAGGGAAGCACTGATCCTTCGCCCTGGCCGCTGCCGGCGCGGGCGGCGGCAGCGCGGCTCCTGCACCGGGTGGGAGGGTGCCGAGGACCACGATCATGAAGGATCGGAACCCTCCATGGGTGAGTTCTGATCAACTGCACCCCGCCACCGTCGTAGTGGATAGCGGGCGGGCCGTGGGGTCTGCGATGATGGGCGCGGGCCTCCGGGTCCGGGGCCTCTAGCTCAACTGGCAGAGCAGCGGACTTTTAATCCGCGGGTTCAGGGTTCGAGCCCCTGGAGGCCCACCGTTGAGGAAGTCAGACGACTGTCGTAGAACAAGCCGCTCCAGGCCCTACACGCTCTGCCCGACGTCGTGAAGACAAACGGGAGGACTCGCAACGATAGGTTGACCCGGACAGGGAAGGCATTCGGCTGATCACCGAGGATGAACCGTGACGAATCTTGGATTACCACCCGAGTCTCCCGGGGGATCAGTGTGGAGACCATCCCTACGACGTGAGATCGTAGGTGGTGTGAAGGTGTTGTCCGGATTGACACGGCGCACGTCTCTGATTGGCCGGATCTGACTTTTGCGGTCCACAGCCTCATAGACGACAAATCGTGGGACGGCTACCCCGTGGCGGGAAGCATCGGTACAACCGTGGTCGATCAACGCGAGAGCACGTTGCTGCAAACGGTCGTGGACGCCATCCTCTTGATCCTTGACGAACTGGGCCCATTGCAACAGGACGAGGTTTATCTAGAACATCCTCGCTGGCCCGACGTCCGCCATACCTCCAGGATGGCCTTCAAGGCCATGCGGCGAGCTGATTCGTCGGTCGAGCTGCGCACGCGGTGGCGAGCCACCCAGAATTCGTAGACGGTGAACCCAGCACCAAGCAGGCGAGAACCCTTTGTAATCCGATCCTGCCCTCTATTTCTTCGAGTCGTTCGTCAACGGCCGTGGACGTGCTGCCGTCTTCTGACGCCAGACATGGGACTTGAAGTCCCGGCTAACCCGGATCTTGCAGTAACCCCTCGTCGCTGAGGGTGCTTAACGCACGAAAGTGCCTGTCTCGCATGGGATCATGGGCTTGTCTAAGGTCCAAATCCACAACACGTGAGAGGCACTCCGCAGGTGCACAGTACAAGCCCGACCCCTTCCCGCTCCACCAGGGAGCCGGGCAGAGGCTCAGCAGCGGCCCGCCGCCGATCCCGCCAGCGAGCCAACCAGCGCCGACGCCAGCAGCAACGACGCCACCACGGCCTGCCGCAGGTCAGCGTGACCACCGGTGGGACCGGCGTCGTCTCCCACGCCGGGACCCGCCTGCTGGCCAACGTCGCCGCCACGACGGACCTGACCGGACTCTTCGGTGACGTCCTGGCCCACACTCGCACCCGCCGCGCCGGCCACGACCCCGGCCGGGTCCTGACCGACCTCGCCGTCCTGCTCGCCGACGGTGGTGAGGCGATCAGCGATCTCGCCGTCCTACGCGAACAGCCCGAACTGT
>JBPBQU010000045.1:0-6125 GCA_050955085.1 Janthinobacterium lividum
TCAGCGATGCGGCCGCGAAGACGGTGAGGGTGCGGGCCGGGCTCGAGGAACCCGGGGAGGAACCTGAGGAATCAGTGGCCGTCGCACCCGACCCGGTGGAACCGCCGGAGCCGCAGGCGGTGAGCAGCAGCGTGGTCAGGGTCAGGGTCACGGGCACGCTCATGGTCAGAGCAGGACGGAGCTTCACGGACGGTTCCCCTCGGAGGTCTCGACGATGACGGTGGTGGCCTTGACGACGGCCGTGGCGCGGGAGCCGGGTTCCAGCCCGAGCTCCTCCGCGGCCTCGCGGCTCATCAGCGACACCACCCGGTGGGGGCCGCACTGCATCTCGACCTGCGCCATGATCCCGTCGGCGACGACGCGGGTCACCAGGCCCACGAAACGGTTGCGCGCCGAGCGCTGCACCGAGGTCGCCTCGGTGGCGGAGGCCGTCGCGTGCTCGACCGCGTGGGCCGCGAGCGCCGCGCCGTCCACCACCGTGCGCCCCGAATCGTCACGACGGCTCGGCAGCACGTCCCCGTCCACCCAGCGGCGGACGGTGTCGTCGGAGACACCGAGGAGGTCGGCTGCTTCCCGGATCCGGTAGTACGGCACGAATGGAGGCTACCGTCCGCGGCTGCGGTCCGGCGGCGCGCGACCCACCGCAGCTACGGATCAGGGACCCGACCCTGCCCGCGGTGGATCAGCGGCAGCTCAGCGGCGCGGTGTGCGCAGCAGCTCCGCCATCTCCGGCAGGTCGAAGACCTGGGCGACCGCGAGACCCGATTGCCGACCGAGTGCGGGGTCGGCCCCCGCGTCGAGCAGTGCCGTCACGACCTCGCCCGCCCGACGGAAGACGGCCGCACCGATGGCCGTCTGCCCCTTGTCGTTGACCCGATCCACGTCGACCCCACGGGCCAGCAGCGCCCGGACGGTGTCGAGGTGCACGTGGTAGGCGGCAAGGATCAGCAGGGTGTCGCCGACGGAGTTCGTGAGGTTGACCGGGACCCCCGCGTCCACCCGTTCGCTGAGCGAGACCGTCTGCCCGTCGCGGGCGAGTTCGAAGGTGGCCTGCAGGAAGTGCAGCTCGTCCTCGTTCAGTGCCTCGGTCACGGCTGGCGATCCTACGTGTCCCGGCAGCGGGGGTGGCGCGCTCACGCTCCGGTCCCCTACGGTTGCTGAACCGGTTCGGTGCAGCGCCGTCACCCGCGGGGCGCACTCGTGACCGGTGCCCGGGGCGGCCAGAGCCGGCCGCCCGCAGGACCCGAGAGGACGTTGCCCGACTCATGCCCGATCACCAGTTCGACCCCCAGAAGATCTCCGTGCAGCTCTACACGGTGCGTGACGCCCTGGCCGCCGACCTCAACGGCACGCTCGGACGCCTCGCGGGTTTCGGGTTCACCCAGGTCGAGCCCTTCGGGTTGACCGACAAGGCCGCCGAGCTGGCCCCGGTGCTGGCCGAGCACGGCCTGTCCGCCCCCAGCGCGCACGCGTCCGTCGTCGGCGCCGACATCGCGGCCGTGCTGCGCGCCGCCGAGCTCACCGGGACGACGTTCGTCATCGAGCCGCACGTCGACCCGGCGCGCTGGACGACGGCGGAGGACGTCGCCGCCGTTGCCGCCGAGCTCAACGCCGCGGCCGCGCGCGCCGCCGACGCCGGGGTCACCATCGGCTACCACAACCACCAGTTCGAGCTGGAGAACAGCATCGGCGGGCGCCCCGCGCTCGAGGTGTTCGCGGACTCCCTCGACGACGCCGTCGCCCTCGAGGTCGACACCTACTGGGCCGTCGTCGGCGGCGCGGACGTCATCGACCTGCTGGGCCGCCTCGGCCAGCGGGTGCGCGCCGTGCACCTCAAGGACGGCGACGCCACGTTGGACACCAAGAATCAGGTGGCGCTCGGCAGTGGCACCCTCGACGTCCCTGCCATTCTGGCCGCCTCGCAGGGCGTCGATCTCGGCGTGATCGAGCTCGATGACACCTCCGGTGACGTGTTCCAGGCTGTTGCCGCCAGTTTCGCCTACCTCGGCGGCGGTGTGGCGTGAGCGCCCCGGAACCCCGTACCGGACCCGTCGGCATCGGCATCATCGGAGCCGGGGTCATCAGCGGGACCTACCTCGAGAACCTCACGGGTTTCCCCGACGTCGTGGTCCACGCCATCGGTGACCTCTTCCCCGAGGCCGCGAAGGCCCGGGCCGCCGAGCACGGGGTACCCCGCCACGGCGGCATCGACGCCGTGCTGGAGAACCCCGACGTCGAGATCGTCGTCAACCTCACCATCCCGGCCGCTCACGTCGAGGTCTCCTCGGCCGCCATCGCCGCGGGCAAGCACGTCTGGAGCGAGAAACCCGTCGCGCTCGACCGCGAGGGCGGTCAGACCCTCGTCGCACTGGCCGAGGCGGCGGGGGTGCGGCTGGGCTGCGCACCCGACACCTTCCTCGGGGCCGGGTTGCAGACCGCCTTCAGGGCGCTGGCCCGCGGTGACATCGGGACGCCGTTGAACGCCCTCACCCTCATGCAGTCGCCCGGCCCGGAATCGTGGCACCCCAACCCCGCCTTCCTGTTCCAGACCGGTGCGGGGCCGCTGTTCGACATCGGCCCCTACTACTGGACGACGCTCGTGCAGGCCTTCGGTCCCGTCTCCTCCGTCGCGGCGCTCGCGACGAAGGCCCGGGCCCAGCGCGTCATCGGCTCCGGGCCCAGGGCGGGTGAGGCCTTCGACGTCACCGTGCCCACCCACGTCAACGCCATCGCGCAGTTCGCGGGCGGCCAGACGTCGCAGAGCGTCTTCAGCTTCGACACCGCGGTGGGCCGGACCCCCTTCGTGCAGATCAACGGCACCGAGGGAACCATCGAACTGCCCGACCCGAACATGTTCGACGGGGAGATCACGTTGTTCCGCCCGGGGGCCGATCGCCACGAGCTGCTGTCGAGCACGACGACCACCACGGCGCTGTCCACCCGCGGCACCGGCGTCCTGGAGATGGCCCGCGCCATCCGGGAGGGCCGACCGCACCGTGCGCAGGGCACCCTGGCCCACCATGTCGTCGACGTCCTCGTCTCGATCGAGGAGGCGGGAGCGTCGAAGCAGTTCGTGGACGTCACCAGCACCGTGGACGCCGCGCCCCCGCTACCCGCTGACTGGGACCCGTTCGAGCGCACCGTCTGAGCACCCGCTGCGAGGTCCGCACCTCCGCTCGTGACCGTCCACCGCGAGGTGGGCGGTGACGGTGCGTACGGGGCAGCGAGGTCACCCGCACGGATGGTCTTCACTTCCCCCGGCGCTGCGCCGTCGAGAACGGTCTTACCCTGAGACCGTGCCCCTCCTCGCCGAGTTCTCGGCCGCACTCAGCTCGGTCGCGCCTGCGGCCGTGCCGACGCTGCTGCCGGACTGGATCCAGCCCGAGACGTTCCTGGACCGCCTCGGACCCGCTGCGCTCTGGGTCTCGGCCGCCATCGTGTTCCTCGAATGCGGGTTGTTGTTGTTCTTCCTTCCCGGGGACTCGTTGCTGTTCACGGTCGGCCTCTTCACCCACTCCGGGCACCTGTCGACGCCCATCTGGCTCTCGTGCGTGCTGCTGTCCGCGGCGGCCTTCCTGGGCAACGTCGTGGGTTACGAGATCGGCCGCAAGGCCGGCCCGGCACTCTTCCAGCGGCCCAACTCGAAGCTGCTGACGCCCAAGCGGATCCAGCAGACGAAGGAGTTCTTCGACCGCTTCGGGGCGCGCGCGATCATCCTGGCGCGCTTCGTGCCGGTGGTCCGGACGTTCATCACCCTCGCGGCCGGTACCGGCGGGATGCCCCGGCGGACGTTCTTCACCTTCTCCGCCGTCGGAGCGGTCGCGTGGGCGAGCGGGATCACGTTGCTCGGTTACGCGCTTGGCGGCGTGGACCTCATCGCGAACCACCTCGAGGTGGGTCTGCTGCTCCTGGTCGTGCTCTCCCTGATCCCCGTCGGCATCGAGGCGCTGCGCAGCCGCGCCAAGGAACGCAAGGCCGCCGCGCAGTCGGACGGTTACCTCGACGGCAGAGCCCCCGAGAACCAGCACTGACGACCTCCCGGGCAGGATGAGAGGCGTGGCCCGACAGCGATTGCTCCTCTCCCTGCGCTGGGGTGACATGGACGCGTATCGCCACGTCAACAACGTCGATCTCATGCGCCTGCTCGAAGAGGCCCGCGTCCGCGCTTTCGGCATCCCCGCCGAGGACGGCAGCGCGCCCATGCTGGCCACCGGGATGGTCGTCGCCCGCCACGAGGTCCACTACCTCAAGCCGTTGGACTACCGCCTCGCCCCCGTCGCCGTCGACCTGTGGGTGCAGCGGGTGGGTGGCGCGAGCTTCGAGGTCGGTTACGACGTCTGCGAACCGGACGACTCGGCCGTGGGAGAGCTGCGCAGTTACGTGCGCGCCACCACGACCTGCGTCGCCTACGACTTCGACGCCGGACGGGCCCGGCGTCTCGGCGACGACGAACGCGCCCGGCTGGCCGAGCTGCACGACTGAGCCGGTGCCCCGGGCGGACCTCTGAGAGGATCACGGGGTGCCCGACTGGCTCGCGCAGCTCGCCGACCCTGACCTCCGCGGCCTCGGCGCGGCGGGCGTCTACGCCCTGGTCTTCGGCATCATCTTCGCCGAGACGGGCACGCTCATCGGTTTCTGGCTGCCGGGCTCCAGCGTGCTGTTCACCGCTGGCCTGCTCGCCGCACAGCAGAACAGCCCGATCTCCCTCGGTGTGCTCGTCGTCGGTGTCACGATCGCGGCCGTGCTCGGTGACACCGTCGGTTACCTCTCGGGACGTCGGCTGGGACGCCCGTGGTTGTTGCGCCGGGCCGGGCGCGCCGCAGCGCACCTCCCGCGGGCTGAGGCGTTCTACGCCAGGTACGGCTGGTTCGCCGTCGTCGGTTGCCGCTACATCCCCTGGTTACGGGCCTTCACCCCGGTGATCGCCGGCACCGCGGCCATGCGCTATGCGTCGTTCGCCACAGCCAACGTCGTGGGGGCCCTGACCTGGGGGGCACTGCTCGTGCTCGCCGGGTACGCAGCCGACTCACTGCCGTGGATACGCTCGCTGGCCTACTCGATCGCCGGCATCGCGATCGTCGTCTCGATCCTCGCTCCGCTCATCGCCCTGATCCGGCGCCGACGCCGCTCGAGCATCGACCGCAAGCCCCGGTGAGAGACGCGCACCGCACCGCGGGCACCGACCGCGGGCACCGACCCGCGGGTCAGCGGGTGACGGCGCTCAACCGCACCGCCACCGTGACGGTCTGCGGGTCGGGAAGCCGGGTCAGGCGGGCGTCCAACACCCCGGGTTCGACGTGGTGGGCGCTGGGCCCCATGAGCACGAGCGCCCGCAGGTCCGCCCGGGTCAACTCCACCTCGACGACGACCTCACGCTCCACGAGCGGGGTGAAACCCTCGGTGTCGTTCGCCAGTCGATCGCTCTTGCGCTCCTCCACGCCGAGCATGCCGAGCGGTTCACGGACCTGTTCGAGGTGGCCCGGGAGCGGGGTCACCAGCAACCAGACCCCGCCCGGCCGCAGGATCCGCGCGACCTCTGCCGCGCCACGAGGGGCGAAGACCGTCAGCACGAGATCGGTGACGGCATCGGCGAACGGCAGCGAGCGCCAGGCATCCGCACCGAGCGCCGCTGCTCGCGGATGGGCACGGGCCGCCCGGCGCAGCGCGGGCACCGAGGTGTCCAGGCAGACGCCGTCCGCGGCGGGCAGAGCGTCGAGGACACCGGCGAGGTAGTGACCGGTGCCCCCGCCGACGTCGAGGACGAACCGCGCACCCGGGACGTGTTCGGCCGCCAACGTGGCGAGCGCCCGGTTGATCGGGGCGTAGTGCCCGCCACCCAGAAACTCCTCACGGGCCGCGACCATGGCCGCGGTGTCACCGGGGTGCGCCTTCGCACCCACCATGAGGTTGAGGTATCCCTGGCGCGCCACGTCGAAGCGATGCCCTGACCCGCACGACAGGGTGTGACTCTCGAGGTGCAGACCGGCCACGCAGACGGGGCAGCGCAGCCGCGGCAGCGCTGCGACCAGGGCAGGCGGGACGTTCAGTGGTTCTCAGCGGAAGCACCCAGGGGGTGCATCCCGGAGAGTGCGGCCACCCACGAGGAGGGGACGGTCGCGAGACGG
>JBPBQU010000046.1:0-6077 GCA_050955085.1 Janthinobacterium lividum
CGCAACAACGTGGCGATCTGGTCGTTACGCGAGCGGCCCGCCCGCAACCGCCCCCCGACGTCGGCACCGACACGCTCGACCAGCGCACGTTCCAATGCGGAATGCACGTCCTCGTCGTCCTCGCCCGGTAGGAAGGCGCCCGACACCACGTCGGCGTCGAGGGTGTCGAGGCCCGCCAGCAGGGCGGTCAACACGTCGTCGGTGAGCAGTCCGGCAGCGTGCAGGACGCGGGCATGAGCCCGCGAGCCGGCCAGGTCGTAGCGTGCCAGTCGGAAATCGAAGTGCGTGGACTTCGACAACGCAGCCATGGCCTGGGCGGGACCGGTCGCGAACCGGGCCCCCCACAGCCCCTTCTCACCCTGAGTCTGCGGGGGGGTGCTCACGAGTCGTCTCCTGCCGTGTCGGGTGCGGGGATATCGGGTGCGGGGATATCGGGTGCGGTGATATCGGGTGCGGTGATATCGGGTGCGGTGATATCGGGTGCGGCGCTGGAGCCATCGGCCGCGGACGTCTGCTCCCGCCGGGCCAGGGCGAGGAACCGGGCGGCGACGGCGTCGCCACCGAGCGGGGCGCCGGTGATGACGAGGACGGTGTCGTCGCCGGCGATCGTGCCGAGGATGGCCGGGATCACCGAGTGGTCGACGGCACTGGCCAGGAACTGGGCGGCCCCCGGGGGCGTCCGCAGCACCACGAGGTTCGCGGAGGCTTCCGCGCTCACGAGAAGTTCCTCGCACCAGCGTGCAAGCCGCGCGTCGAGGACCTCCTGGCCCACCATGCTGCGAGGAGTGCGGTCGCCACCCTCGGCGGGCACTGCGTAGACGAGTCCCCGGTCGCCGTCACGAACCTTCACGGCCCCCAGTTCCACCAGGTCGCGCGACAGGGTGGCCTGGGTGACCGCGACACCCTCCTCGCTCAGGTGGGTGGCGAGCTCGGTCTGCGACCGGATCGGGAAGCGGGACAGCGCGGCGGCGATGCGCGCGTGCCGGAAGGCCTTCGTGCCCGTTCCCGCAGCGGCGGTGGTGGTTCCCACCGCCTGCCCCGTCGGCTGGGAGTTCACCGCGAGTTCTCGAACAACCAGACGAGCAACGCCTTCTGCGCGTGCAATCGGTTCTCGGCCTCGTCCCACACCACCGACTGCGGCCCGTCGATCACCGCGGCGTCGATCTCCTTGCCCCGGTAGGCCGGTAGACAGTGCAGGACGATCGCGTCCGGTTTCGCGGCCGCGAGCAGCCCGGTCGTGAGCGCGTAGGGCCGAAACCTCTCGGATCCCTGCTCCTCCTGCCCCATCGAGACCCAGGTGTCGGTCACCACCACGTCGGCACCGGTGACGGCCTCGGTGACGTCCTGGGTCACGGTGACGGAACCGCCCGTTCCCGCGCCGACCTGTTGCGCGCGAGCCATGATCACCGGGTCCGGCAGGTCGCTCACCGGGGTGGCGATGCGGACGTGCATGCCCGCGGTCGCGCCACCGAGCGCATACGAATGAGCCATGTTGTTCGCCCCGTCGCCGACGTAGGTCATCGTGAGGCCCGCGAGGCTGCCCTTGTGCTCGATGACCGTCTGCAGATCGGCGAGGATCTGGCACGGGTGGAAGGTGTCGGTCAGCGAGTTCACGACAGGAACCCGCGAGTTCGCTGCCATCTCCTCGAGGTCGCGCTGGGCGAAGGTACGCCAGACGATCGCGGCGACCTGACGCTCCAGCACGCGGGCGGTGTCGGCGATGGATTCTCCGCGACCCAGTTGCGAACTCGCCGCGTCGATCACGAGTGGAGCACCACCGAGGTCGGCCACCCCGACACTGAAGGAGACCCGGGTGCGCGTCGAGGGTTTGTCGAAGATCAGCGCGACGGTGCGCGGTCCGGCGAGCGGGCGCCGGGCGAAGCGGTCCTGCTTCAACGTCGCAGCCAGGGACAGCACCTCGGCCTGTTCGGCCGGGCTGAGGTCGTCGTCGGCGAGGAAGTGGCGCACGCTCACGGGGTTCCTCCGGGGTGGGACGCGGAATCGAGGATCGAGGGCAGCGCGGTGACGAAGGAGGACGCCTGTTCCGCGGTGAGGACGAGCGGGGGCGCGAGTCGGATCGTGTCCGGGCGCACGGCATTGACGATGAAACCGGCGGCCAGCGCGGCCTGCACCACAGCGGGACCGACGGGCTCGCTGAGTCCGATCCCGAGGAGCAACCCCTCACCGCGCACGCCGGCGATAAGGGGGTGTCCGAGCGCGAGGACCTGCTGACGCAGCTGGGCTGCGACGGTGCGGACGTTGGCCAGGACGTCGTCGCGGGTGATGGCGAAGAGGGTGGCCAGACCGGCGGCCGACGCGACCGGGTTCCCACCGAAGGTCGTACCGTGCTGACCCGCGCCGAGCAGGGTGGCGCTGCGCGCTCCGAAGGCGACCGCCGCACCGATCGGGATGCCGGCACCCAGACCCTTGGCGATGGTCACCACGTCGGGAACGAGCGCCGCGCCGTCGAGCTGGTGGCGAGTCTGCTGGTGGGCGAACCATTCGCCGGTGCGACCGATACCGGTCTGGACCTCGTCGAGGACGAGGAGAGCGCCATGCTCGGTGGTGATCCGCCGCGCGGCCTGGAGATAACCGTCGGGGGCGGGGGTGATCCCACCCTCACCCTGCACCGGTTCGAGGAACACCGCCGCCGTCGTGGCGTCGACCGCGCGAGCGAGCGCCTCGACGTCGCCGAAGGGCACGAACTCGACGCCACCCGGCAGCGGTTCGAAGGGCAGCCGGTAGGCCTCCTTGGAGGTCAGCGCGAGCGCGCCCATCGTCCGCCCGTGGAAGCCGTCGAGGGCGGCGACGATCTTCGGACGACCGCTACGCCGGGCCATCTTGAAGGCCGCCTCGTTGGCCTCCGCACCCGAGTTGCAGAAGAACACCCGGGAACCCTCCGGGGCCCGGGTGATCTCGAGCAGGCGTTCGGCCAGGGCGATCTGCGGGGCGGTGGCGAAGAAGTTCGAGACGTGACCCAACGTCGTCAGCTGCGAGGTGACCGCCGCGACGAGCAGCGGGTGGGCGTGCCCGAGCGCGTTGGTCGCGATGCCCGCGAGCAGGTCGAGGTAGCGCCTGCCATCGGCGTCCCACACGTAGGCACCCTCACCACGGACCAGGACCCGTTGCGGTGCACCGTAGGTACCCATGAGGGCGGAGCTGTAGCGGGTGAGCCACGCCTGCACGCTGCCGTCGGTGGCCGGCAGGGCCTCCGACGTTTCGACCAGTTCCACTGCACTGCCTTTCGAAGGGGTGTTCGAACCGTTCATGCGGTCACCATCGTTCCGTTGCCCGAGGTCGTGAGGACCTCCAGGAGGACCGAGTGCGCCTGTCGGCCGTCGATGACCGTGGCACGCGGAACCCCGCCCCGCACCGCGCGCAGGCAGGCCTCCATCTTGGGGACCATCCCCGACTTCAGGCTCGGCAGCAGGTCGGCGAGGTCCTGGGAGGAGATCTCGCGGACGAGGGAGTTCCGGTTCGGCCAGTCCGCGTACAACCCTGCGACATCCGTCATGACGACGAACTTCGCTGCCCCCAGGGCGACCGCGATCGCCGAGGCCGCCGTGTCGGCGTTCACGTTCAGAACCTGGCCGTGCACCAGGTTGCCGTCGTCGTCCACCTCGGGGGCGACGGTCGAGATCACCGGGATCCGACCGGCGTCCAGCAGGTCGACGACGGCCGCGGGGTTCACCCCGACGACGTCGCCGACCAGACCCACGTCGACGAGTTCACCCTCGACCATTGCGTGGCGCCGCTTCGCTTGCAGGAGACCGGCATCCTCACCGGACAACCCCACCGCGAGCGGGCCGTGGGTGTTGAGCAGCCCGACGAGTTCGCGCCCGACCTGACCGGTGAGGACCATCCGGACGACCTCCATGGCCTCCGGCGTCGTGACCCGCAGTCCGCCGCGGAACTCGCTCGCGATGTTCAGCCGGGTGAGCATCGTCGAGATCTGCGGACCGCCACCGTGGACGACGACGGGCCGAAGACCGACCGTGCGCAGGAACACCACGTCGTCGGCGAAGGCACGTTTGAGATGCTCGTCGACCATGGCGTTGCCGCCGTACTTGAGCACCACGAGGGCGCCGTGCCAGCGCTGCAGCCAGGGCAACGCCTCGACGAGCACCGCGGCCTTGTCCTCGGCGCTGAGGGCGTCGAACTCCGGGGACGTCGCCGGATCGGCACTCACGTCGAGTACGCGCTGTTCTCGTGGACGTAGGCGTGGGTGAGGTCGTTCGTCCACACCGTTGCCTCGGCATCCCCGGCGTGCAGGTCGATGCGGACCCGCACCTCGCGCGGGTCGAGGTCGACGTCTGCCGGATCGGCGTGCGGGGTCCCCGCCACGCAGACGTCGACGCCGTTGAGGCTCACGTCCAGCGCCTGCGGGTCGAAGCGTGCGCGCGTCGTCCCCACCGCAGCCATCACCCGGCCCCAGTTGGGGTCGCGGCCGAAGATGGCGGCCTTGAAGAGGTTGTTGCGGGCCACCGAGCGGGCCACCTCGACGGCCTCGTCCTCGGTCGCCGCCCCCACGACCTCGAGGGCGATGTCGTGCTCCGCACCCTCGGCGTCAGCCACCAGCATCCGGGCCAGGTCGCGACAGACCTCGAACACCGCGCGATCGAGGTCCGCCGGTGCGGGCGTGACCCCGCTCGCCCCGCTGGCGAGCAGGACGACGGTGTCGTTGGTCGACATGCAGCCGTCGGAGTCGAGGCGATCGAAGGTCACACGGGTGGCCGCGCGCAGCGCGCGGTCGAGGTCGCGCGCCTCGACGGCGGCGTCGGTGGTGAGGACGACGAGCATGGTGGCGAGACCGGGCGCGAGCATCCCGGCGCCCTTGGCCATCCCACCGACGCTGAACCCCTCACCCGCGCAGACCGCCTGCTTGGACACCGTGTCCGTCGTCATGATCGCGGTGGCGGCAGCCGTCCCACCGTCGGGCGAGAGGTCCGCGTGCGCCGTGTCGACCCCGCCGAGGAGTTTGTCGCGGTCGAACAGGACACCGATCAGCCCCGTCGAACACACGACGACGTCACCCGCACCCGACCCGATGAGTTCCCCGACACGTTCGGCCGTCGCGTGCGTGGTCTGGAAACCCTCCGGCCCGGTGAAGCAGTTCGCTCCACCGGAGTTCAGCACGACCGCCTTGACGTGACCGTCGGCACTGGCCCGCTCGCTCCACAACACCGGGTGGGCCTTGCAGCGGTTGGAGGTGTAGACGGCGGCGGCCGCATCCAGCGGGCCGTCGTTGACGACCAGTGCGACGTCCGGTTTCCCCGAGGGTTTCAGGCCGGCGGTGGCCCCGGCGGCCCGGAAACCACGCGCTGCAGTGATACTCACGATCTTCTCCTCGGTCGCTGCGAACTGGTGGCGATCCTCACGGCGCGACCCCGGTCGCGGTGAGGCCCGTTCCCTCGGGCCACCCGAGGGCGACGTTGACGCTCTGCACCGCTCCACCGGCCGTCCCCTTGACGAGGTTGTCGATGGCTGCGATCACCAGGACCCGTCCGGTGTGCTCATCCACGGCGAGCTGCAGGGCCGCGGAGTTCCCCCCGAGCACCATCGCGGTGGAGGGCCACTGCCCCTCGGGCAGCAGGTGCACGAACTCCTCGTGGGCATAGGCCTCCTCCCACACCGCCCGCACCCGCGCGGCGGCGACACCGGACGCGAGCTTCGCCGTGCAGGTCGCGAGGATCCCGCGCGACATGGGCGCGAGCGTCGGGGTGAAGGACACCGAGACCGGACCGCCCGCGGCAAGCGCGAGGTTCTGCTCGATCTCGGGGGTGTGGCGGTGCCCGCCACCGACGCCGTAGGGGCTCATCGAACCCATGACCTCAGATCCCAGCAGGTGCGGTTTGAGGCTCTTGCCGGCGCCTGACGTCCCCGAGGCCGCGACCACGACGACGTCGTCGTGCTGCAGGATCCCCGCGGCGAAACCGGGGGCGAGCGCGAGGCTCACCGACGTCGGATAACACCCGGGCACGGCGATCCGGCGAGCGCCCACGAGCTCGGCGCGCTGCGTCCGGCCGTCGGAGAGGGGGAGTTCCGGCAACCCGTACGGCCAGCTGCCCGCGTGCGGG
>JBPBQU010000047.1:0-6071 GCA_050955085.1 Janthinobacterium lividum
GACGTCCGGCACTGGAAGACCGTCAGCTGGCCGGCGCAGCGCAGTGACGGTGGCGATCACGCCGAGACCGCGATCCCCGAAGGCACCCGCTTCCGCCTCGACCCCTCCCTCGACCTCGACACCCTCGCGCTCTCCCCGATGGCACGGATGGTCGCCCGCGCCGCTCAGACCTACGGGTTCATCGTGACGGACCGCTCCGGTGCCGTTGCCGTCACGGCACAGAGCGGCGCCGCCGCTGTCACAACGCAAGGCGGCGCCGCCGCTGTCACAACGCAGAGCGGCGCCGCCGCTGTCACAACGCAAGGCGGCGCCGCCGCTGGGGACGGGCCGTGGCCGGGGTTGCTGGGGGGTGTGCCCTCTTACCAGGTGATGGCCGACTTCCCCTGGCATCAGCTGCAGGCGTTGCCGATGAACTTCGCCAGACCGGCGCCGTGAACGAGCACCCGGTCCTCGGGAGGTGGCGCCCGTAGGGGTCAGAAGGTGTCGTCGGCGGCCGGCGGCAGGGAGTTCTGACCGGCATCACCGGCGACATCGGCCACCAGATCCCGCACGGGGTCACCGCTTCGGCGCTCCTTGACCACGCGGGCGGGGTTGCCGGCCACGACGCTCCACGGTGGGACGTCGGAGACGACCACCGACCCTGCCCCCACCACGCTGCCGGTACCGATGCGGCGACCGGGCAGGATGATGCAACCCGCTCCGATCCAGACGTCGTCCTCGATGACGATGGGGCGGTCGGGTCGGAAACCCTGGGTGTTCATCGGGACATCGACCGAGGCGATCTCGTGCGAGGACGCGAGCAGAATGCAGCGGGGTCCCATCATGACGTCCCGCCCCACCTGCACGGGACCGATGATCAACGAGTCCATCCCGAGGTCGGAGCGGTCCCCGAGTTCGATCCCCTTGCCCGATCCGAACCAGGCTCCGTGCTCGACGTTCACGTCGACCCCGCACTTGTCGAGCATGCCCCGCGCGGTCAGTGCCCGCAGTCGTCGGGCCATGCGGCCCCCCGGTCGGGGCGACCACGGCAGATGCCGGGTCAGACCCAGGTAGACCGCCGCCGCCACGAGACGCCGCAGCCGGCTGATGTCGGCGAGGTGCGCGGGGTCAGGCTCCGGAGCCTGGTGGCGCAGTACCGACGGCGTTCCCGTGAGGGGCTTCGTTGCCGTCATCGGAGGTCTCCCTGGTCAGATAAGGGGCGAGCGCGATGCCCGCCAGCATCCACGTCAGCGTGTTCGGAAGCGGATAGGGGGTGGGGCTCAACATGATGGTGACGAGCCAGACGGCACTCACCCCGGCCGACAGGGCCCGCCAGTCGGCGAGGTCGGACGGGTCGGACCCCCGTGCACGCCGCACGATGGCCAGGAAGGGCCCGGCCAGGATGCACGCGATGAACGCCAGGGCACCGGGGACCCCGAGTTCGGCGGCCCGGCCGAGGACGACGTTGTGCACCTCGATGTGGACGTTGGTGATCCCGTAGGTGTCGGCCTGTCGGACCCAGTCCTGGGACACGTCGATGAACTTCGTCCAACCCACCCCGGTGAGCGGGTGGGCCTCGACGATGCGCAGCGCTGCGGCATTGGTGTTGGCGCGGTCGTAGACCGACCGGGTCGTCCCCGCCCGGGTGTCGACGGAGTCCGACAATCCGGGTACCAGGGCGAGCATGGCCAGGACCACGACGGCGGTGCCGACCAGGGCGAGGGGGAGGAGGCGTCGGGTGCGACGGTTCAACCCCATGGCCAGCACGAGGCCGACCAGGGTGCCGAGCCAGACCGAACGCGTCAGGGATTCCAGGACCCCGGCCCCGGCCAGCAGGACCGTCACCACGGCGGCTGCGCGCCACAGACCGCGAAAGCGGACGGTGGCGATGGCCGCGGCGAAGGCGCACGCCGAGCAGGCCATGCCCATCGCCTCCGAGGCGACGAAGGGGCCTCGGGCCCGACCGAACTGGATACCGACGGACGGGTCGCCGATGTAGGACGGGAACACGAAGCGCCACTGTCCGAGGGTTTCCATCAGCGCCGTGAATCCCAGGTAGAGGCCGAGGACGACCATCGTGCGCAGCAGCAGGACCCGGCGCCGCTGCGTGCTGAAGACGACGGGTGCGAGCAGGAAGAGCAGGAAGGGGACCAGGAGACGGTCCAGGAAGGCGAAGAGACCGTAGGACTTCAACAAGGTGTTGTGGCCTGCGGCGGAAAAGGCCACCAGGAGCACGAGAACGCCCATGGCGAGGTGGATCGGCCGTAACCGCAGGGCGGTACGTCGCCAGGCCCACGGGTCGAGGATCAGCAGGACCACCATGAGCCCGAAGAACGCCCGGTCGAGCCCGATCGGCAGGTGGAAGGCATCCCAGTGACCGGAGAAGACGTTCGAGACGATGACCCCCAGCAGGCACCACAGGTAGGCCGGCCGGCTCGGGCCCCAGGTGTTTCCTGCGATCACCGGTGCGACGTGGCTCCCACCCGCGGTGAACGCCGGTTCTGCCGTCGCTGGGGTGCCGGTCGCTGGGGTACTCGTCATCGGGGTGCCGTCACCGGTGCGCCGTCGCTGAGTTCGGGCCGCTGTCCGTTCCTCCCGAGGCGAGGGAGGTCGCGACGGGTTCGTCGACGTCCACGACGGTGGTGCGCTGGCCGGCGCCGTCCCGGGGCTCGGGGTCGGTCGCTCCCGACTCGCCGTCTCGTGCCTCGTGGTGCGGCTGGGCGGCGCGACGACGGTCCAGCGCGACGGCGATCACCAGGGCGAGCAGCACTCCCAGCACGACTCCGAGCAGACCGAACTTCTGCTGGGCGCTGCTCTTGTCGTCGGTCTCCAGCTGCCCGACCTGCACGATGCGCAGGCCGGCCGCGGAGGGGGTGGAGGTGACCGCGTTGCGATAACGCTGACCGATGGCCTGTTGCTGCACCTCGAGCACGGCCAACGCCGACGTGGTCTGTTCGGCCGTGGCGCGGGCCGCGTCCAGGGTGGTGGCGAGCGAGCGGGCACCGGTCAGGGAGTCGAGCGCGGCTTGCGCGTCGGCGGCGGCCTGCTGGGCCGCGGCCACCTGGTTCGAGAGCTCCGTGTACTGCTGCAGCAACGTGACGGCGTTGTCCCCGCTCGCGGCGTTCACCTGGTCGGTCAACTGCTGGGCGACGGCTTGCGCGGCCTCGGTGGCCGCTTCGCGGGTGCTCGCCAGGACCTCGATGCGTACGACGCTCGAGTCGGCGATGGGGGAGGCCGAGATCGTGGACACGTCCTCGGCCCGCTCGCCCAGGAGCGGGGCGAGGGACGCCTGTGCCTGCTGGTCGTTCACGTACCGGGCGACGTCGGAGGCGAGCTGGGTGGCGGCGGAGGAGTAACCGGCCACGACGCGTGCGTCGAGGCTCTCACTCCCGACCGCCACCCGCGCCTCACCGGTGTAGGTGACGGATTGGGTGCTGGCGTAGGCGACACCCGCGAGGCCGCCCAGGACGGCGAGGACGACAGCTATCCACCAGCGCTGAGCGAGCGCTGACAGCGGCGTCAGGGGGCGGGTGCTGCGGACGTCCTGAGGCACGGGCGGTTGCTCCATCTGGCTCGGCGAATGACGCGTGCGGTAGTGGGACCGAGGCAGACAGTATCCAAGAGAAACTCGATCAGTCGCCTCGGCGACCAAAAGAGAATTATTGACTACGCAGAGTCAAACCCAACTGGGTAGCCACATGCGTCGCTGCCACGCTGAGTAAGGGATGACCTGAGCCGTGTAGATCGGCCAGAAGAAGGCGAAACACGCCACGCACAGCACCACGACGCCTCCCGCCACCAACGCCCCGACCCGGCGACGCCGCAGAGCGACCTCCACCGCCACCCCAGCGCGCAGCACGGCCGCGCTGGGGTCCGGACCGAGAACCAGGCCCAGGACGTACACGAGGGCGAGCACCACGAAGGGGACGAAGACCACGGCATAGAACGTGAAGATCGTCCGGTGCTGGTACTGGAACCAGGGCAGGTAGGCCGCCGCGAACCCCGCGAGGATCGCGCCGGCCCGCCAGTCGCGCCTGAAAGCCCAGCACAGGACGACCAGGAGCAGTGCGAGCAGCGCGGCCCACCACAGCACGGGTGTGCCCAGCGAGGTGATCGCCTTCGAGCACTGGGCCACGTCGCAACCCTCGACGCCGAGCGTCTTCGCCTCGTAGAAGAACGACGTGGGCCGCCCCTGGACCAACCACGACCACGGGTTGGCGGAATAGGGGTGGGGGGTGTCCAGACCGACATGGAAGGTGTAGGCCTGCTGGTGGTAGTGCCACAGGCTGCGCAGCGCGTCGGGGACGAGATGGCCGACACCCTGGGAGGGGTGCTCAGCCCCCCACTGCCGGTCCCACCCCACCGTGCTGTGGAACCACCCCGCCCAGCTCGCGACGTACACCGCCAGCGCGACCGGCACGAGCGAGAGGAGGGCCGGCACCCCATCGCGCCACGCCGTGGCGGGCAGCCAGGCCCGGACGCCGACCGCACGCCGGGCACCGGCGTCCCACAGCACCGTCATCAGCCCGAAGACGGCCAGGACGTAGATCCCCGACCACTTCACCCCGCAGGCCAACCCGAGACTGACACCGGCCGCCAACCGCCAACCGCGGAAGCCGATCCGCGGGCCGAACCCGGTCGTGTCGCGCGTGGCGAGCGCCGCGGCGAGCCGCTGCCTGGCGTGATCGCGATCGACGAGCAGGCAGGCGAAAGCCACCAGCACCCACCACATCAGGAAGATGTCGAGCAGGCTGGTGCGGCTCTCCACGAAGTGTTCGCCGTCGAAGCAGAGCAGCACCGCGGCCGTGACCCCGAGCAGTGTCGAGCGGAACATCCGCCGTGCGATGCGGCCGATGAGCAGGATCGACAACGTCCCGATGACGGCAGCCGAGAAGCGCCAACCGAAGGAGGAGTCGATACCGAACAGCCATTCCCCGACCGCGATCATCCACTTCCCGACCGGGGGGTGGACGACGAAGTCGCCGGTGGTCCCGAAGACGTCGGGGGTGCCCTGGGTGAAGAGTTCGTCGGGCTTGGGGATCGCCGAGTCGTTGCGCAACTCCACTCCGTGCAGAAGCAGGGAGTAGCCCTGCTTGACGTAGTACGTCTCGTCGAAGACCAACTGGTGCGGCCGGCCGAGCTGGAAGAAGCGGAGGAAACCGGCGATCGCCGTGACGGCCAGCAGGGGCAGCCAGGACCGCTTCCAGGACTCCCCGTCGATCTCCGAGTCCGGGCCCAGCAGCCGGCGAGCGGGTGAGTGCTCGGTCCTCGAGGCGGCGACGATCACGCTGACCATCGTAGGCGGGCGCCCCCCACCGGGGCCCGGACACTCATGGGGTGCCGGCCCTGCGCCCGGGGCGCGGTTGCACCACGGCCACCATGGCCGAGCGTTGATGGGCACGGTGCCGTTGCGGCTGCGGAGGCCGGTTCGCCAGCAGGCCCACCCCGAACCGGAAGGTGTCCCTACCGGCCGCGTAAGCATCCCCGGGAGTGCGCCGGAGGAGGGCCGCCACGGCCGCGCGCCCCCGGGCCGCCGTCGCCGCCAGCTGCACCGCCCGCCAGGCCGTGCGCACCGCAGCCCGCTGGGACGGCGTGTTCTCGGGGGAGGTCCACGCCTTGTGGCGCACGAGGTCCAGTTGATACGTCGTGCGTCCGGGGTCACCGGCGGTCGAGCTGCTGGCGTGGCGGCGGTACCAGGCGACGTTGCGGTCGAGGAAGACCAGGGGCCCCTGCCGGCACACTCGCAGGAAGAGATCCCAGTCCTCTCCGATGGTCAGCGCGGTGTCGAACCCACCGACCGCCCGGACCGCGTCCCCGCGCAGCAACGCCACCGCCGGGGGGAAGATGCGCCCTGCGACGGCCAGGGACTCGAACGTCGTGTCCGCGCCGGTAGGCAGGACGCCGAGCCGCCCGTGGCGGACGATCAGCCGCTGGCGCATCTTCTCGGCGTGCAGGCCCGCCTCGATCGGTGTGGAGCGTTCGTCGACGAGGTCGGCGGTCGCGCTCACCCCCACTGCGTCCGGGCGCGCGTCGAGAGCGGCGTGCAGTGCGTGGAGCGCGTCGTCGAACCAGAGGTCGTCGCTGTCGAGGAA
>JBPBQU010000048.1:0-5948 GCA_050955085.1 Janthinobacterium lividum
TCTCCGCGGCCGACGCCCGGATCTGCCTCGACGGCTCCCTCGACCCGGCCGGGGCGAAGGGCAAGGTCGTCGTCTGCGAACGCCTCCAGACGGCCCGCGTCGCGAAGTCCGCCGAGGTCGCCCGCGCGGGCGGTGCGGGCATGATCCTGGTCAACCCGACGCCGAACTCCACCGAACCGGACGCGCACGCCGTCCCGACCGTTCACCTCGACGCGGCCGCCGGTGCCAAGGTCATCGCCTACGCGCAGGCCCACCCACAGGGCACGGTGTCCTTCACCGCCGGCAACACGACCGGCACGCCCACCCCGACCCCGCAGATCACCGGGTTCTCCTCGCGGGGGCCGACCTTCGTCAACGGCGGTGACGTCCTCAAGCCCGACGTCGCCGCGCCGGGTTCCGGTGTGCTGGCGGGGTACTCCCCGGCCGCGCCGGGTGCCCGCGGGAACCTGTTCGAGCCGGAATCCGGCACCTCGATGTCCGCCCCCCACGTCACGGGCCTCGCCGCGCTGTACTTCACGGCCCACCCGGACTACTCGCCGATGGCGGTGAAGTCGGCGCTCATGACGACCACCCGCAGCCTCCTCGACGCGGCGGGCAAGAACGTCACCGACATCTTCCAGGGCGGCGCCGGGTTCGTGGACCCGACGAAGATGCTGAACCCCGGTCTCGTCTACGAATCGGGAGCGCTGGACTGGTTGCGCTACATCGAGGGTTCCGGTGTCGACACCGGCACCGGCGTCGGCAGCATCGACCCCAGCGAGCTGAACCAGGCTTCCATCGCCGTGGGTGACTTGGCCGGTACCCGCACCATCACCCGCAGTGTGACGGCGACGACGACGGGGCTCTTCTACGGCACCGCGAGCGTCCCCGGCTTCGACGTCACGGTCTCCCCGAGCGTGCTGTTCATGCGCGAAGGCCAGACGAAGCAGTTCCGGGTGACCTTCACCCGCACCGACGCCGCGGCGAAGGCCTGGACCTCCGGGGCGTTGACCTGGAAGGGCGCCGGGGTGAGCGTCCGCTCGCCCATCGCGCTGCGACCGGTGACGGTCTCGGCCCCGGCGGAGCTCTCCTTCAGCGGTGTGCAGGGTTCGGCCGACGTCACCGTCACCTCGGGTGTCGCGGGTGACCTCGACGTCTCCGCCCTCGGGTTGGACGAGGGCACCACCACCCCCGGCACGGTCAAGGCCGGCGGTGAGCAGCAGATCCCGGTCACCGTGCCCGAGGGTGCGGTGTTCTCCCGCTTCGACCTCGTCTCCGACGACGCCACCGCGGACCTCGACCTGTACCTGTTCTCCCTCGCAGCCGACGGCTCCCCGACGCTGGTCGCCTCCTCGGCCACCGCCTCGGCGTCGGAGCGCATCGACGTGCAGGCCGCACCGGGCAGGTACGTCCTGGCCATCGACGGATACGCAGCCGCCGTGGGCAAGGACAGCACCGGTTACCAGCTCACGGACTTCGAGCTCACGCCGGAGTCCTCGGCCGGGAACCTCACCGTGACCCCGAACCCGGTGCCCGCCCAGCTCGGCAAGGAAGCCCACTTCACCGTCAGCTGGAGCGGGCTGGACCCGGCGAAGCGGTACTTCGGTGGGTTGGCCTACGGCGACGAGACCACGCCGACGACCCTGCTCTCGGTGAACTGAGCGCAGGGGCGACTGACAGGATGGGGCCGTGCAGGAACAGCGGTCCCAACCCGAGAACACCGGTGCTATCGCGGGTGTCGTCGCGGCGGGGGCAGGTGTCGTCGTCTCGGCGGCGCTCTGGCCGCTGTCGCTGGTGATGGGGCTCGTCGTCGTCGCACTCGGGGTACGGGCACTTCACGGAGGTACCCCCGTGCGCGGCTGGTGGACCGCGGCCCTGGTGGTCGCGGTCCTCTGCCTCGCCACCTCGGCCATCGGCCTGGTGACGGTGCTCAACCGGTGACGGGGTTCAACCGGTGACGGGGTTCAACCCATGACGTCGGACCCGCTCGTCGTCACCCTCGCCCTCGGGGGTGACGACGAGCGCTACCTCGACACGCTGCGTCGCAGGTACTTCCCCCCCGAACGCAACCGGTTGAGCGCCCACGTCACGATGTTCCACCAGTTGCCCGGCGACGCACTCGACATCGTGCTCGACCATGTCCGCGCGGCGTGTCGAGGGCCGGAGTTCGACGTGCGGGTGGACGGGGTCCGCTCTCTGGGGCGCGGCGCGGCGTTCACCCTCGACAGCCCCGAGCTGCTCGGGGTGCGGGCCTCGCTCGCCGCCGATCTCGCCCCCTGGCTGACCCGGCAGGATGCGCAGCGCTACGCCCCGCACGTCACCGTCGCAAACTTCTTGTCGCCTCGGGACGCGAAACTCCTCGTCGGGCAGCTGAACGCCTGGTTCACCCCGTGGACGATCCGCGCCGAGGGTGTCACCGTCCACCGCTACCTCGGCGGCCCCTGGGAGCAGGTCGCGGGGGAACGCTTCCGGAGCTCCTGACGCCGCACTGTTCGCAGGTCAGGTTTCGCACGTCAGGTTCAACAGGTCAGGTTCACCAGGTCACACGAACGAGGCGGCGCGCAGCGCGGTGGGCAGCACCCGGAGCACCTCGTCCACGTCCGCGGCCGATGTGCTGGGTCCCAAGGAGAACCGGACAGCCGTGCGGGCCAGGTCGGGGCTCATCCCGGTCGCCAGCAACACATGCGAGGCGTCGTCGGAGTCCGCCGAGCAGGCCGAACCACTGGAGACCACCACACCGAACTGCTCCAGCTCCGCCAGTACCGTCTCGCCCCCCACCCCCGGGAAACAGAACGAGGCGTGGTGGGGGAGGCGGTGCACGCGATGACCCGTGAGCCGGGCCGCGGGGACGGCGTCGAGGACGCCGTCGAGGAGTTCATCGCGTAACGCACTCACCCGCAGCGTCTCCGCCGTGCGGCCGTCCTCGGCGAGGCGCAGCGCGACGGCCGTCCCGACGGCGGACGCGACGTCGACGGTCCCCGAGCGTCGGCCGCGTTCCTGACCACCGCCGTGCAGGACGGGTTGCAGCGCCACCGAACCCCGCAGGTGCAGGAACCCCGCTCCGCGCAACCCGCCGAACTTGTGGGCCGAGGCCGAGAGTGCGTCCACACCGAGGTCGTCCACGTCGAGGCTCAGGTGCCCCGCGGCCTGGACCGCGTCGGTGTGCAGGACGACGCCGTGCGCGCGGGTGATCGCGGAGATCTCCCGCAGTGGTTGCACCGTGCCGATCTCGTTGTTGGCGTACATCACCGAGACGAGCGTCGTGTCGTCGGTGACGAGGCGTTCGAGGGCGTCGAGGTCCACGATCCCGAATTCGTCGACCCCCACCACGTCGACCCGGAAGCCCTGCTGCCGCAAGGCCATCGCGGTCTCCAGTACGGCGGGGTGTTCGATCGCGGAGACGACGACGTGACGCCCCCGGGGGTCGGCCGTGCTGATGCCGGTGACGGCGAGGTTGTCGGCCTCGGTGCCCCCGCCGGTGAACACCACCTCACCCGGGCGCGCCCCCAGGACCTCCGCGATCGCGGATCGCGCCGAGTCCAGCGCGGACCGGGCGGCGCGCCCGGCCTCGTGCGCGCTCGATGGGTTCCCCGTCACCTGCGTGAGGTAGGGCCAGACGGCTTCCAGGACCTCCCGCCGCGGTGGGGAGGTCGCGGCGTGGTCGAGGTAGATCATCAGGCACCCGCCCGCGCCGCGCCCAGTGGGTCGACAGCGACGTGAACGGCGATGTCGAGGCCCAGGTCCAGCGTGCGGGAGTTCTGCGTGAGCGCTCCCGCGGAGACCAGGTCCACCCCGGTGGCGGCGATCCCCGCCACCGTCTCCAGGCGGACCCCACCACTGGCCTCGACGAGGGCCCGTGAGCGTGAGCGCACGAGGCGCACCCCCGCTTCGAGGTCGGCCAGGCTGAAGTTGTCGAGCAGGACGACGTCCACGTCGCCCGCGAGGACCGCCTCCAGCTGGTCGAGTCGGTCGACCTCGACCTCAATGCTCGTGGTGTGCCCGACCTGCGCGCGCACCCCCTTCAACGCCGTCGTGACGTCGATCCCCGACGCCAGCAGTACGGCCAGGTGGTTGTCCTTGACCAGGACCGCGTCGGAGAGGGAGAAGCGGTGGTTGTGACCACCGCCCGCCCGCACCGCGGCGCGTTCCAGGACCCGCAACCCCGGAGTCGTCTTGCGGGTGTCGACGATGCGGGCGTTCGTGCCCGCGACGGCGTCGACGAACTGTGCCGTCAGGGTCGCGATCCCCGACAGGTGCTGCAGCAGGTTCAGTGCGATCCGTTCGGCGCGCAGGACAGCGCGGGCGCTTCCACTGATGCGGGCGAGGACGTCACCGGCGACGAACCGGGTCCCGTCGGCGAACAGCTCCAGGGTCTGGATCGACCCGCCGCTGAGGGCGGCGGCCTGAACGAAGGCTTCGCGGGCCGCGTCGGTCCCGGCCAGGGTGCCCGGTTCGCGGGCCCGCAGCTCGGCGTGCGCGACGGCCTGGGCCGGCAGTAGGGATTCGCTCGTCACGTCACCCCACGGCGCGTCCTCGGCAAGCGCGGCGGCGACGATCTGGGTGACGCTCAGCACGAGATCCTCCGGAAGGTGCGACGACGGGGTGCGGTGGGTGCGGCGGGGTGGTCACGGCGGTGGTGCGCCCCGAGGCTCTCCTCGCGGGCCATCGCCGCGTGGACGAGGAGCTGCGCGACCTGCAGCAGGTTCGCGTCCTCGCGGGTTCGCCGGGGGACGGTAGGGTCGCCACCGAGGTCGACGGGAGCCTCGTCGGGGGTGAGCAGTTTCTGCGCGATCTCGAGCCCGGCCCGGTCGCGGACCACCCCGACGTGCTCCCACAGGGCGGACTGCAGCTCGCGGCGGGCCACATGGGAGGCCGGGGTCGCGGCGGGCGCCGGGAGGTCGACGAGCTCATCGTCGGAGAACGCGGCGGAGAACGCGTCGGGGAAGGCGTCCTTGCGGTCGGTCGGTGACTGCACCTCATCCGTCGCGGCGCGGGCGATGTCGTGCGCGACCTGACCCCCGGTCACGAGCGCCTCCAGCAAGGAGTTCGAGGCGAGCCGGTTGGCCCCGTGGACGCCGGTGCAGGCGACCTCACCCGCGGCCCACAATCCCGCGACGCTGGTGCGGCCCGCCGCGTCGGTGCGGATCCCGCCCATCCAGTAGTGCGCGGCCGGGGTCACCGGGATCGGTTGCGTCTCGGGGTCGATGCCGGCATCGAGGCACAACCGCGAGATACCGGGGAAGCGGGCGGCGAACGGTTTCCCGAGGTGGGCGCCGACCCCGGTGGCGTCGAGCAGGGCGGGGCGGCCGGCGTTCGCGGTCATCGCCGCCGCGATCGCGCGGGCCACCACGTCGCGCGGGGCGAGTTCCGCGCGCGGGTCGATCTCGGGCATGAATCGTCGCCCGGCGGCGTCCAGCAACAACGCCCCCTCACCACGCACGGCCTCGGAGACGAGGAACGGGCGCGAACCCGGCGTGGACGGCGCGGCCGCGGTGGGGTGGAACTGGTACATCTCCAGGTCTGAGACGGCCGCGCCGGCCCGCCAGGCGGCCGCGAGCCCGTCCCCGGTGGCGACCTCGGGGTTGGTGGTGTGGCTGAACAGTTGCCCGGCACCACCGGTGGCGAGCACGACGGCCCGGGCCCGGACGCGATGTCGCACGTCCCGGTCGGCGCCCTGCCCTGAATCCTCGCGTAGCAGCAGATCAGCACCCACGACACGACCGTCCTCGACGACGAGGTCGAGGAGGAACGCTTCCTCGTGCACCGTGATGTCGCTGCGGTGCACGGCCGCGGCGAGGGCGTGAGAGATGGCCGCGCCCGTGCGGTCACCGTCGACGTGCAGGATCCGGGAGCGCGAGTGGGCCGCTTCGAGCCCCAGCGCCCAGTGCCCGTCCGCACCGCGGTCGAAATCCACCCCGCGCTCGGCCAGCACCCGCACCGCCTCGGGCCCCGCCGCGCACAACGCCTGC